>CAIZKT010000315.1:0-12183 GCA_903933565.1 uncultured Victivallales bacterium
AGTTTAAGAGGATCTTCTCCATCATTATTTGTTGCAGTTGAAATAGCCAATAAGGTATAATCCTTAAATTTCCGGGACTGAACGTAAAACACATAACGGAATCCCAACATCGCATCCTGTATGAGCCAGGTCCCATTTTCATCGCTTTCAATCATTGCCGGTTGATTGCCGATTTTAGTCACGGCCTGATTTGATACCAAATGAAAATCTTTGAGACCCCCGGGAATTTTTACCAAAGCAACCGGTTTGACAGCGCTGAAAAAACAGTCTATTTTCTTTTCTCCGAGATCTACAGATCCCATACCGTTGAGCATATCGAGCTGAAATGACTGTACTTTGCTACTTGCGGGTAAAGTGAGTACTAACCGGCAGCCCGGCAGTTTTGTCGGAAAATCATTGGCCCTGGCAAATTGCTTGTTGAGCAAATCGGTTTGGCCCGAATTCGCCATCTTTCGGACCACATCGTATGTAAAACCGGGGGCTATAAAGCCAGGATGGGGACGATTATCCCACAGGTCACCACGATCAAGTGACAGCCGGATTTCGTTTCCTTCACCCCACAATAATCCTCCGGTCAGGCCATTGCCATGTACCGCCTCTGCGGCAAACTGGGTACGCCGGTGCTGTTTCACCTGCAATGTGCCCCGTCGGCGGTGGAAGAGCAGGCCAAGAGCATCGACTCGTGGGTCGAATGGTACGGCGGCGACATGAAGGTGATCGAGACGATCTGCGAGCTCTGCCCGGAGACGCTCTTCATCGGCCATGGACCGGGCTTTTGGCGCGAGATGAGCGGCAACTGCGACCAGGATCCGTCCAGCTACCCGACCGGGCCGGTTACGCCCGGCGGGCAACTGGTCGAGGTGCTGCGGCGCTGCCCGAATCTCCACTGCGATATCTCCGCCGGCAGCGGCGCCAATGGCATCGGTCGTGATCTGGACAACGGGCGCCGTTTCTGTGAGGAGTTCCAGGACCGCGTGCTGTTCGGTCGCGACTACTTTGATCGGCAGCAGATGGAGGTCTTGGACAAGCTGCAATTGAGTGAGACGGTGTTGGAGAAGATCTACCATCTCAACGCGGTGCGATTGATCAAGCCATGACGGCTGGACGGCGCCCCAAGGGGCCGCCGCGTGCGCTCATTCCCGACAAGGAGACTTGCATGAGTAAACTGGCGATCGAAGGCGGGCCCAAGGTACGGCAGACTCCGTTCCCGGCCCGCGGGCTGCTCGGACCCGAAGAACGGGCGGCGGCGTTGGCGCTGTTCGACCAGGCTATCGCCTCCGGCAATGCCTTCGGCTACGGTGGCCCGGCGGAACAGCAGTACGACCAGGACTTCGCGGCCTATATGGGGGGGGGCTTTGCCGATGCGGTCAACAGCGGCACCAACGCGGTGTACTGTGCGCTGGGCGCCCTGCAGCTTGACGCGCTGAGTGAGGTTATCGTGCCGCCCATCACCGACCCCGGCGGGATCATGCCCGTGGCTCTGCTGGGGCTGGTGCCGGTGGTCGCGGATGCGGATGTCCGCAGCTATAACACCTGTGCCGAGCAGATTGCGCCGCTGATCACGGAGCGCACCCGCGCTATCGTCGTGGCGCATATTGCCGGAGATGCGGTTGACCTGGATCCGGTGCTGGCGCTGGCTCGGCGCCACAAGCTCTACCTGGTGGAAGACTGTGCCCAGGCGCACGGTACGATGTATAAAGGCAAACTGGCCGGCACCTTCGGCGACATCGCCGCCTTCTCCACCATGTTCGGCAAACACCATTGCACTGGTGGCCAGGGCGGCATCGTCTTCACCCGTAACGAAACGCTGCACTGGCAGGGCCGCCGCTTCGCCGACCGGGGGAAGCCCTTCAACCTGACCAACGCCGGCGGCAACGTGGTAGCGGGCCTGAACTGCAATCTCAACGATCTCTCGGCGGTCATTGGCAGCGAGCAGGTCAAGAAGCTGCCGCGCATCATCGCCAACCGTGTGCGGGTGGGCAATGCCATCCGTGAGGCTCTCAAGGACCATTCCGCCGTCCAGGTCGGCTGGCAGGTGCCGGATACCCAGTCGAGTTTCTGGTTTCTGCGGATGGTCTTCAAGCCCGAAGCTCTGCGGGTCGACAAGGCCGCCTACTGCCAGGCTCTGGCGGCGGAGGGTATTCCGGTGAACCCCAGCTACCGCGCCATCCCGTCCGAGTACCCCTGGTTTCGCGAGCGTAAAGTGTTCGGCAACACCGGCTTTCCGTGGACCTGCAGTGACTACCGCGGGCCGCGCGAACCGCAGGCACACATCGCCAACGCCATCCAGGCGGTGGAGCGGCACTTCAACATCTCCATCCAGGAGAGCTTCGGCGAGCGTGAGATTGAGGACATCGTGACAGCCGTGCGTAAAGTAGCGGCTGCCTACGCGGTGTGAGTGGAGCAACGGAGGCGAACGGTCATGGCGAACCTCGCAGTCTTGGGTGGACCGAAGCAGATCACCCGCGCTCTGGGCGGTAAGTGGCCGGTGTGGGACGAGCGCGAGGAACGCGCCCTGCTCGAGACTCTGCACAGCGGTGTCTGGTGGCGCGGCGGGGCGGATCCGGCGGCGTCGCAGGTGGCGCGCTTCGAGGATGAGTTCCTGAAGTTCCAGGGCGGCAAGTACTGCGTCTGCGTCACCAACGGCACCCAGGCCATCGAGTGTGCGCTCAAGGCGCTTGGCATCGGCCCCGGTGCAGACGTCCTCGTACCGGCGTTGACCTTTGTGGCCAGCGGCACGGCCATTGCGCTGGTCGGAGCGACGCCGGTGTTCGTCGACGTGGATCCGGAGACCTACAACCTGTCCCCCGCGGCGATGGAGGCGGCGATCACGCCCCGGACTCGGGCGGTCGTCCTGGTGCATAACGGCGGTTACCCGGCAGACCTGGACCGCATCCTGGAGATCGCGCGCCGCCGCGGTCTGCGGGTGGTGGAGGATTGCGCCCATGCCCACGGCTCCCAATGGCGCGGCGAAGGCGTGGGGCACCTCGGCGATTTCGGCACCTTCAGCTTCCAGATGGGCAAGACGTTGACAGCGGGGGAGGGCGGTTGCGTCACGACCGACGACCCGAAGCTGGCCGAGCTTGCCTATACCTATCATCACATTGGGCGCGTGCCCGGCCGACCATTCTACGAATTCCACCGCCTGGCCTCGAACCTGCGCATGACCGAGTGGCAGGGCGCCATCCTGCGCGCTCAGCTTGAGCGCTTGCCGGAGCAGACGCGGGTGCGCGAGCAGAACGCTACCTACCTCGCGGCGGGACTGCGGGAGGTTCCGGGGGTGGATCCCATTCAGCGCGATGCGCGGGTGACGCGCTGGGGCTTCTACTACTGGAACCTGCACTACCGAGCTGAAGCCTTGGGTGGGGTCTCTCGTCAGGCGTTCATCAAGGCGGCTCAGGCCGAAGGTGTACCCCTCGGCGCGGGGGCGCACGGCGGCTGCATCTACAAGAACCCGGTGTTCCAGACCGGCGATGGCGGCATGCCCGCCTATACTCACGTCGTCTGTCCCGTGGCTGAGCGAGTCTCCACCCAGCAGGCGCTTTCTATCCCACACCGGACCTTCCTGGGCAGCCCGGCGGATATGGACCTGATCCTCGCGGCCTTCCGCAAACTGGCGGCCAACCTGGACGAGTTGCGCCAGGTCACAGCCTGAGGGCGGGCTGAGCTTGGAGCGCCTGCGGCCGTGTGGGCAGCGGCCGCGGGCGGCAAGGCCGCCACGGCCGCTTCAACCCAGCGAGCCGTCAGCCATTGGGCAGGCTGCGCAGGAAGGCGACAGCCTTACGCACGTCGCCCATCGCATCCGCCCCACACTCGCGCTCGATGGCATAGAAGCCCTTGTAGCCGTGGGCGCAGAAGATCGAGTGCAGCACCGGCCAGTTGGTCATGCCAGTGCCCAGTGGCACCTCTTCCCGACTGCCATCGCGGCGCAGCACCGAGTCTTTGGCATGAACATGGACGACGTAGGGAATCAGGGTGCGCAGGCCCTCGACGGGGTCAAAGTCACGCAGAGCGGCATCGTAATCCAACGGGACGTTGCGGCGCTTGGCAAGGTTCGGCGGCCAGAGCAGCAGATTGGCTGGGTCGAAGTTCACCCTGAGGCCGGGGCTGTTGACCGCTTCGATCATGCGGCGCACGACCTTCGGCGGCTCCGGCCCGGTCTCCAGAGCCAGGGTCGCGCCGAGGCTCTGGCCGTGTGCGGCGATTTCGCCCAAGGCGTTGAGGAAGCGCTGCCAGTGCGGATCGGCGGTGTCGTCCGGCATAATGCCGACATGACCCATCCAGAGGCCGCCTGCCAGGTCGACCGCGACCTCGTTCAGGCGCTTGCCCCAGGCGATGTTCTCGCGCCAGTTCTTCTCCTCGCCCAGGTCGACCTGCCCCCCCCAGCCGATGAGGGCGGACACGGTCAGGCCGTAGCCCTGAATGCGGCTGAGAACGTCGCGCCGCTCAGCGCGGGTCTTGTGTTCGAGGTCCAGGGCGCCGCCAATGGCCCCGATATGCACTCCCTCGACGCCGAGCTCGACGGCGGCTTCCATGCCGCGGAAGGGATCGGACCCTCCGGTGGTCGGGATGATAGCGATATGCATGCGGACGGCTCCTTGTCTCTGGGTTTCCGGGTCAGGTGGTGATATAGCCCATCGGCGCTCGGGTTTCCAGCTATCGGCAAAGACCGCAACCGGCTTTGCATCCCGGCGACGCAGGGCGCACATTATCGGCGGACCGGACGGACCGCGGTGCCCGCGGAGAGTGCGGCATGAGTAAACGGGTCTAGCGCAGGGAGTTTCTCCACATGTCAGCGACAGGGAGTGCGGTTCTGGGTGCGGCGTTGGGAGCTGGATTGCAGGCACAACCGAAGCCAGCGGACGGGGCGCGGGGGCCGCAGCCGACCCTGCTCGAGGCCGAGCGCCGTCTACCCGTCAGCGGCAGCTTCGACGTCGTCGTCGTCGGCGGCGGCATCGCGGGGGTGGCGGCCGCCGTCGCCGCGGCGCGCAATGGCGCCTCGACCTGCCTGCTGGAGCGCGAACAGGGCCTGGGCGGCCTGGCCACGCTCGGAAATGTCGTGGTCTACTTGCCTCTCTGCGACGGCCAGGGCAACCAGGTCATCGCCGGGATGGGAGAGGAGTTGCTCAAGCTCTCGGTAGGCGACGGCTTCAACCCCCTGCCGGCGTGTTGGCTGCCGAACGGCGATGTGGAGCAGCGCCGTAAGGAGCGCTATCGGGTGACCTTCAACCCGGCCTCCTACACGCTGGATCTAGAGGAATGGGTGCTGCAAGCACGGGTGAAGCTGCTCTACGACACCCGTTTCTGCGATGTGCTGCGCGATGGCAATCGCATCCAGGCCGTCGTGGTTGAGAACAAGTCCGGGCGCTCGGCGATCGTGGCGGGCTGCGTGGTCGATGCCACCGGCGACGCCGATGTCTGCGCCCGCGCCGGAGAACGGACCGTCTCGCTGCGCACCAACGTCGCCGCGGGCTGGTTCTACACCCACGACCGCAAGCAAATGCACCTGGTCTGCAACAGCGAGGATTTCCCGCGTGATCCGCGCGAGATGCCAAAGACGGCCCGCGTCTTTGCCGGCGATGACGCGGAGGATGTCACGGCCCAGATTCTGGCGACGCGGGTGCTGATCCGGGCGCGGCTGGCGAAGCTGCGCGCCGACGCCAAGGGCGGCCCGGTGTTCCCCGCGATCCTGCCGCTGGTTGCTGGTTTCCGCATGACCCGGCGGCTGGAGGGCCGGATCGTCTTGCGCGAAGAAGATAACCGGCGCTGGTTCGATGATACGGTGGGCATGACCGGGGACTGGCGCTCCGCGGGCCCGGTCTACTTCCTGCCCCTTGGCTGCATGGCGGGCACGGTCAACGACAACCTGATCACGGCCGGTCGCTGCATCTCTGCTGATGGCCCCGCCTGGGACGTGACCCGGGTGATTCCCACCTGCGCCGTCACCGGCGAAGCGGCCGGCACCGCCGCGGCTCTGGCCTGTCGCGCCGGCGATGGTCGCCTCTCGCGGCTTGGACCCGTGGCGCTGCAGGAACACCTGCGCCGCCAAGGCGTACTGATCGACCGGAGCTTCGCCGGCTGAGGAGGAGAAAGTAGGTCGCGGAGCACAAGGGGGCGAGGACCGGCTGAAGCCGGGACTCCTGGCAGGGCTCGTGCGTCAGGAGTCTGGCAGGGCTCGTGCGTCAGGACTCCTGGCAGGGCGCGTGCGTCAGGACTCCTGGCAGGGCTCGTGCGTCAGGACTCCTGGCAGGGCGCGTGCGTCAGGAGTCTGGCAGGGCTCGTGCGTCAGGAGTACCCCCTTCAGGGGGCGAGGACCGGCTGAAGCCGGGACTCCTGGCAGGGCGCCGATGTCAGCAGTCCTGACGGCGGCGCCACAGGGGGATCCCATGTACAACTGGCGACGCATGACAGCAGAACAGCGGGAGCTAGTCCTGCGGCTTCGTAAGCTCTCGCATCACCCCTGGCACGGTCCGCCGCATCGCACTGCAGAACGCGCGCAGTACCACGTGGACGCGGCCAACTACGAGCACCGTGTCGTGGTCGGGCACACGCCGTCTCGGATGGCGTGGTTTGAAGCCGCGGTTCTCAGTGTTCTGCAGGAGGCAGGTGCCCACGTCCTGGCGTGGTGCATTCTGCCCAACCACTACCACCTCCTGATCCAGACGGAGGACGTGTTGGCGACGATCAAGGCGCTTGGTCGACTGCATGGACGCAGTTCGCGAGCCTGGAACATGGAGGACGCTACTGTGGGCCGTACGTGCTGGCACCGAGCGGCGGAGCGGTCGATCAAGTCGGACAGGCACTACTGGGCGACGATGAACTACATTCATCACAACCCCGTGCATCACTGCTATGTCCGGCAGTGGCAGGAATGGCCGTTCTCAAGTGCCAGGCTGTTCATTGAGCACATGGGCCACGATGCTGCGGTACAACTCTGGAACGAGTTCCCTGTACTCCGATACGGTGAGGGGTGGGATAATCCCGACGCATAGCGTGCTCTCGCACGTCAGGAGTACCCCTCAGGGGGCCGAGGACCGGCTGAAGCCGGGACTCCTGGCGGGGGTCAGGAGTACCCCCTTCAGGGGGCCGAGGACCGGCTGAAGCCGGGACTCCTGGCAGGGGTCAGGAGTACCCCCTTCAGGGGGAAAGGACCGGCTGAAGCCGGGACTCCTTACCGGCTGACGCCAAACCGCAGCAGGCGTGCATGTGCCTCATCCGCCGCCACGATCCAGCGGTCGCTGGCGGCCAGGCAACCCGGGGTCATTCCGCCCGGGACGTCGGTCGCGCCGAGGCGGCCCGCCAGGCTGCCGTCGGCGGCGTGCAGAACCGCCAGTTCACCGTCGCCGCCGCCGCCGACGGCCAGCCCGTCGTCGAGGGTGGCCAGCCCGCGGATGCCGCTGAGCCCTTGAGGCCGGTCCCAACGCACGCTGTAGGCGCCCTCGGGACGGCGCTCCAGCGCGAGGATGCGGGTCGGCAAAGCGACGAACAGCAGATCGTCGCGGCTACTCGCGATCGCGACCAGGTCCGCCGCCGCGACGCCTTCGGGCAGCGGCACTTCGCGCGCCGCCGCGAGGTCAGCCCGCGGCAACTCCAGCAGGCGTGAGCCATCGATCACCCACACCACGCCGTCGCCTGCCGCCAGCAACCGCGGGGTTGCGAAGCTGTTGGGCTCGGTCAGAGCGACCCACGGCTTCTCACCCCAGGCGGTGTGCCCTGGGTCAAATTGCCAGAGCTGCTTGCCGACGCGGTCCAGGACCAGGAAGCGGTCGCCATTCCAGGCCAGGCCGCAGGCGTGGCCGGTCCAGCCGTTGCCCGTACGCCAGGGCTCGTTGGCATCGGACCGCAGGGCGGTATCGGGGTCATCCGCCAGGCCTAGGCGGACCAGGCGCTGGCCGTTTTCGACCGCGGCGATGACCGTGCCATCGGGGGCAACCGCCAGCAGTGACACGCCGGGCAGGCCACCGAGCCGCATGCTGCGCGGGGCCCGGTCCGGCGAGTAGCCAACCAGGCCCTGGCTTGAGGCCAGCCACCAGCCACCCGCCGGAGCCGCGGCCAGGCCCGAGTGGTACCAGGTCCAGGCGGCCGGGAGCCCGGGCAGATCATCGGCCGGGCCGCGCCGCACGGGTGGCAACGGCGTCGCGCTGCCACCCGCGGCGAGGATCCACGCCTGACCGCCAAGCTCGGTCAGGATCTGCGCGTGGCCGTTTCGCGGCCAGCCATCCACCGTCACAGCCTGCCCGCCAGCGCCGAAACGGTAGACTTTGCTGTCCGGCCAATACGATCCCACCAGCAGATCGCCAGAGACTGGCTCGATGCCGACCGCGCAGTACCACCAGGAGGCGTCGGCCGGGCGCGCCAGAGCGAGCAGCACGCCCAGAGCACGCCCGCTGGCATCCACCCCATGAACGGCAGCGTCGGCGACCACGAACAGTTTCGCCTTGGCGGCAAAACTGCCGCTGACCCCTGCCGGCGTTACCGTGAAGCTCTTGGCCCCTTCCGGCCAGGCGCAGAACGGCGCCACCGTCTCGCTCGCCGGATCGAGGCTATAGACGGTGCCATCGCCGCAGGCAATGAACAGCCGTTCGCCATCCGAGCAAACCCCCTGCGCCAGGGCGCTAGTCGGCAGAGGCACGGTACGCGCCAGCCTGCGGCGGCCCGGTGTCGGCTCCGCCAAGGCGAAGGCCCGGTCGCCCACCACCGTCCACAATTGGCCAGACGCATCGAATGCAACGCCCGTGCAGGTGAGGAAGGGCAACGGTTCGGCCTCCGGCGGCTGGCTCTGACCCAGGATCCCAGAGAACTGCAGTGCTGGCCGCGCGGTCGCCCCGGCAGGCCGACGGGCGGAGTCCGCGGCAAGCAGGATGCGGCCGAAACGCTCGGGGTCCTTCTTGCCGGCGATGCCACCGAAAAGCCCCAGTGCCGAGGGATCGGCCTGGGTCGCCTCATCGAGATCGTTCACCGTCAGGGCAAAGCCGATGGTCGAGCCAACCGCCGGCGGCCTCTCGGCCCCGAGGGTACTCCACGGGATAGCCGCCTCATAGACCACGGTGGTGCCAGTCCGCACCACCTCCAGGCGCAGCGCCTCTGGGGCCAGCGCGGCTACGGGGTAGCGTTCGGGATCGAAGGTGAGGGTACGGAAGGCTTCCGGGCCGGCGCGGGTTAGCGCCAGATCGATCTCGCTCACCCGCCGCGGTTGTGCCTTCTCAGCCAGCAGATTGCCGGTGCCTTCGCCGCGGCGGTCGGGATCGAGATCGAAGGCAAGCTGCAGGCAATCGCCCTTCCAGGTCATGAAGCCGGTCTGTTCCTGCACGAAGGCGTCGTCCCGCACCGTGCAAGCGAGGTAGAACGCCTGGCGATCCCAACCGCAACGAATCTCGGCGGCGCTGTCGTTCGTACCGGTATACGCTTCTGGGGAGCGCACCAGCCACGAACGACCTTCGAGCTTGACCGCGGGTTGGGGGCTCCAGTCTGCGAGGTCCGCATCGATCACGGGTGTCGACGTCGCGGCGGGTGCGACCATGAACCCGAGGGGGAAGGTGCGCTCGTAGCGGGCGCCGCTGGCAGCCGTCAACCCCACGGTCGCGGTGTAGACCCGTCCAGGCACCGGGTCGGCCTGGGGCATGAGCAGCCGCAGTTCGCGGGTCTGCCGCGACCGCAGCCGCACGGCGGCGCGGGCCTGCGCCAGGGGCAGCCCGGCAACCCGCACCTCCACCTCACCGCGGAACGCCGCGCCTTGTTCTTCGCAGAAGCGGAGATTGACCGCACAGCCTGCAGCGTCGGCCTCGGCCGACGTCAGCGCGGTGACGGCAACCGGTTCCGCCACGATCAGCATCAGGCCAGCCGCCGCCAGGCAGGCGCCGCTCTCATCCTCGAGCCGCACCGTGGCCGGATAGGCCCCCAGCGCCGTTCCCGCCGCGATGTCCAGCTGCAACTCGACCTGCTCGCTGCGGCCGGAGCGGAGGGACAGTGCGTGGGGCTTCGCGACGACGTTCACCCCGGATGGTACCTGTAGCACGAGCCTGCCGCGGACCGCCTTGCCCTGGTTAGCTGCAACCTTCGCCGCGAGCATGGCCCGCGCTCCGGCGAAGGTCGTCAACCGGGCCGCCGCCAGTCGCAGTGGCTTGGGCGCTGCGGCGCTCCACAGTTCTGGCGCGACGCCCGTGACGTAAACGGGATCCGGGGTCAGCGTCAACCTCACCTGCCCGTCGGGCGCCGCGACCTCGCGACGGTTGCCCATCCAATCCCAGACCTGCACCACCTCGCGGCCGACGGGAAGAGTCACCTCGCGGGGCGTGTCACCATAATCCCAGAGCGCCAGCACGACGCGGTCGGGCCGTTCAAAGGCGTAGCCCCAGGCGGTGGGTCCGAGCCACTCGATGGCGCCAGCACTGCGGTGCCCTTCGAGCAGGAAGCTCTGCGCCGCGTAGGCGGGCGCCGCGGGCTTGGGCGACATGCGGTCCGGGCCCCAGGCGATGGTCGGCGTCAGGTTGTAGTAATAGCCATAGCCCGGCTCGGTGGGGTAATCGACGATGTAGAAGGCGAAGTTGAGCCGGTAGCCTTCGCCCATCATGATCAGGTTCTCGCGCAGCAGCCCCTGGGCTTGCACGAGGTCTTTGGCCGGATCCTCTTTGGTGGGGAAGCCCTGTTCGGTTCCGTACAGACCGAGTGGCTTACCGGCGAGCTGGTCGATGACGGTGCGGAGTTCGCGCGTCCGGTCGATGAGCCCCTCACGTTCCGGCGGCAGGGCGTGGTAGGGATGAATGCAGAAGCCATCCAAGTGACGCGCCAAGCCCTTGCGCAGGAGCGTCGCATTCCAGGCGACGTCATTACGGCTGATCCCGGCGCCGGTTGGCCCAAGCACCCTGGCCTGCGGGTCGGCTTCGTGCAGCGCCGGGTAGGCGATCTCGTAGATGCGGATGAGCTGCTCGTCGGTGCCTTTGTAGCCCCACGGATACACCGGCTCCCAGGTGATCTGATACAGTCGCTCCTGCGTCTGGGGCGCCTCCGCCGCGAAGGCGCGCCCGACCTCGAGGCAGTACTCGCGCCAGGCCTTCTCGCCGTCGGGGGTCAGGGTGCCGGTACAATAGGAACTCGTGGCCGGCTCGACGGCCCAGGCCGGGGCCATGTACAGGCACGGCAGCCGGTACGTCGTCCAGTTCTCCTCCCCAGCCAGGGGCTCGCGCGCCTTGGCAGTGCCCTGCCGCCGCGCTTCAGCGAACTCCCCGGCTCGCTTCGGCTCCAGGTCGCGCCAACTGTAGCCGCCCAGCACCCAGCGGATGCCTAGCAGTGGCTTTACTGGTGGCTTGCCGAAACCGCCTTGCATGCCGAAGAAGGTCTGTTCCGGCGGGTAGAGCTGACGCTGGGCCGGATCAGGCACGACAGCGTAGGTCAGGAAGCCGGCCCGGCGACTGCCGAGCTTGGACAGGGTGACGCCGTTGGACAACGCCGCCCTCACCCGATAGAACCCGAGCCGAGGGTTGGGGGCCGACACGGAGACCCGGCACGCTCCGTCCGCTGCGGCCGCGGGCATGGGCACGTCACGGCGCTCGATCGAGCGCTCATGCTCATCCACGATATCGAGGCGCAGTCGCAGGTCGGTGGCGCCCGCACCAGCCCCCGTGACCGTGAAGTCGAGGGTGACCGGCTCGCCCTGGATGAAGGTGCTGTGATCCGGCCGGGAGGTGTCGCCCTGAAGCGTCAGTACCGCCGGCTCTGCCGCACCCGCCGTCAGCCCCCAACCCAGCGCCACTGCCAGCGCCACAAACCGCTGTGGATATCGCATGCTGCGCCTCCGTCTGGACACCTCTTCACTTCGGACCTCGGTCGACGCCAGTATAGCCCACTCCGGCTGCCGGCTCCAACGCGCCTACAGGGCTTCCAGGAAAGAGCCCCCGCTAGATCTGGCAGGCGTCTGCCATGGCCCCGCGTGCCTCCCTGGAGCCCGCGAGGCCCAGCCCGTTGCGGGCGGGTTCGCGGTATCCGCCGTCTGTCGCGCCAGGATAAGCCTGGAGAAAGAGGATGCCAATGAGTTGAACCTCAGAGGGCGCAGGTCAGCTCCGTAGGGGTTTCGGTTTCGATCGTCTCGGCGTCCGGCGAGCAGAACGGGTCACGTGACTCTTGAGGAAGACTTCCGGCGGGACTGGTAGCGAAGGCCAGACGCCGCGGAGCGCTGAAAGCGCGGCC
>CAIZKT010000316.1:0-10120 GCA_903933565.1 uncultured Victivallales bacterium
TCAACTTGCGAGTCCCCGTGCGTAACTTCCTGAGGTCTGGACCCGCGAAACGACCGGCGTTCAACTTGCGAGTCCCCGTGCGTAACTTCCTGAGGTCTGGACGAATATCGCCCATAATCCCTCGCATGCAGATGTGCAAAAGCCGAACCCAATGTCATGGGAACTACCCCATGCTGAGCTCGGCTCTGCATTACAGGACTTTCCCGGAAAAAAGAACCAGGAAAACCCCCGACCAGCGTCACTTGCCGGAGATGGCACCATGCCCGCGGAACGTTCGCGTCGCGGCAAACTCGCCGAGGCGATGGCCAACCATGTTCTCCGTCACGAAGACGTTCTGAAAAATCTTGCCGTTGTGAACGGCGAACGTGTGCCCAACAAAATCCGGCATAATCATCGAGCGCCGAGACCATGTCTTGATGACCGCCTTGCGGCCGCTCGTGTTCAGTGCCTGGACTTTGTCCATGAGGTGGCCGTCAACGAACGGCCCTTTCTTGACCGAGCGACTCACTATTTCTTCCTCCGCTCAACGATGAACTTGCGTGACCCCTTACGCCGATTGCGCGTCTTCTTTCCCTTCGCCAACTGCCCCCACGGCGAGCACGGGTGTCCGCCGCCACTGCTACGACCCTCGCCTCCACCCATCGGATGGTCGACCGGGTTCATCGCCACACCACGAACATGTGGCCTCCGACCGAGGTAACGCTTCTTCCCGGCCTTCCCAAGACTGATCTTGTTGTGATCAAGATTCCCAACCTGACCGATGGAAGCGCGACAATTCACATGAACCATACGCACTTCACCGCTACCCAGCTTGATCATCGCGTACTGGTCCTCCTTGCCCCGCAAGGTGGCAACCTGCCCGGCTGCACGCGCCATTGCCGCACCCTTACCCGGCACCAACTCGATGGCGTGAATGTTCACTCCTGCGGGAATGTCCTTCAACTGCATCGCGTTTCCAGGCGTAAACTCAGCCTTTGGGCCGCTCAATACCGTGGCACCCTGAACCAGCCCAACAGGAGCCAGGATATAGCGCTTCTCGCCGTCAGCATAGTGCAATAACGCGATACGGGCACTGCGATTCGGGTCATACTCAATGTGCGCGACAGTAGCAGGAATCCCATCCTTGTCGCGCTTGAAGTCTATAAGACGCAAGCGCCGCTTAACCCCGCCGCCACGGAAACGCGTTGTCACCCGACCCGCGTTGTTGCGACCGCCTGTCGACCGCTTGCCGACCGTCAGCCGCTTCTCAAAAGTCCCTCTCGTCAGCTCGCTGAAGTCGCTGACACTCATGTGCCTCCGACTTGGAGACGTAGGATTGTAGGTCTTAATGCCCATAGTCCAGACCCTTCCGCGCCCATACGGCGCCGTGTCCCTCTACAGAATATCAATCTGCCCTTCGGAGAGCGTTACGACCGCCTTCTTCCAGTCGGGGCGCCTTCCATACCCTGCTGAACGCATGCGCTTCAACTTCCCCATGCGGTTCATCACATTCACCGACTTGACTTTTACGCTGAACAACGCCTCAACCGCCGCCCTAACCTCGAGCTTGTTGGCATCCTTGGCGACCTTGAAGGTATACTGGCCCAGGGCAGACGACATCTCCGTGCCCTTTTCAGTCACCAGAATCGTGTGGACAATCTTATACGGATCCATGATATTGAACTCTCCTTCAAGGAGCCAGTCGCTTGCCAAATGCTTCGATACCGGCCCGGCTGAACACAATCTTCCGGAACAGCAGCAACAGATACGTATTTACCGACGACGCTCTCATCACATGTACACAAGGCAAGTTCCGCGTCGCCATCGCCACGTTCGCCGACAACTCATCCACCAACAGCAAGGTGTCCTGACCGGCGCCAATACGCATCAGAAACTCCACCATCTTACTGGTCTTGGCCTCGTCCAACGAGACCTCGCTCACCACGATGACCTCGCCGGCGTCAACACGGTCGGTGAAAGCACGACGCAGCGCCAACTGCTGCACCTTGCGGTTCACACGCTTGGCATAGCTGCGCGGCAAAGGCCCAAAAACAACACCACCTCCGCGCCACAGCGGGCTCTTCCGCGTGCCAGCGCGCGCCCGGCCGGTGCCCTTCTGGCGCCAAGGCTTAGCACTACTGCCCGCCACCGCCGCCTTGTTCTTCGTGCTGGCACTTCCGGACCGAATGCCGGCCAGATATGCCACCACGGAATCCTTTACCGCCTGAGCGCCTCTTTCGCGCTCCAGCCATGACTCATTCAACTCCACCGCTGCGGCAGCGGCGCCCTGAGTGTCGACTATCTGAAGTGTCGTTGCCATGTTCTGCCTCAACTCCACGGTCTACTTCTTCACAGCGCTGCGCACCATCACGGTGCCGCCGGTGGGGCCAGGAATCGCGCCACTCACCAAGATAACGTCGTCGGCCAAACGCACATCGACGACGCGCAGGTTCTGTACCGTACGGTTCACGTTCCCCATATGCCCGCCCATGCGCTGACCACGCAGCGTCCGCCCCGGATGCACTTTCATACCAATCGAACCCCCACGGCGCACCCAGCCTCCACCGTGGCTCGCACGACCGCCAGCAAAACGCCAGCGCCGCACAACACCTTGAAAGCCGCGGCCCTTGGTCACGCCCGTGACGTCAACCATGTCGCCTTTTGCGAAGAGGTCGGCCTTCAGGACGTCGCCAACCTTTACCTCTGTGTCACTGTCAAGCCGCACTTCGCGAATAACCGCCGGCGGGGTGTTCTCTAGACCCGCCTCGCGAACCTGGCCACGAACCGCCTTGGAGGTGTTCTTCGCCTTTCTTGATCCGAAGCCTAACTGGACAGCACTATAGCCATCCTTTGCTCGCTTGCGCAAAGCCAACACACGGCACGGACCAACCTCGACAACGGTAACCGGCACCCGCGTACCGTTCTCGTCGTACACCTGGGTCATGCCCAGCTTCTTTCCAAGAATACCCTTCTTCATAGGGGTAATGCTCCCGCTCAAATCAGATCTTGATGCTGATGTCCACACCGGCAGGAAGGTTGAGCTTCTTCAACTCGTCAACCGTCTTAGCTGTGGGGTTGATAATATCGAGAACCCGCTTGTGAGTGCGTATCTCGAACTGCTCCATGGATTTCTTGTCCACAAACGGAGACCTGTTGACCGTGAACCGCTCGATGCGCGTCGGCAGCGGTATGGGCCCCGCGATCTGCGCACCTGTACGCTTCACCGTGTTAACAATCTCAGTGGTTGACTGATCCAGGATGCTGTGCTCAAAGGCCTGCAGCCGAATACGAATTGCTTGTCTGTTTGCCATGTCTACCGTCAGACCTCTTTACACTGTCCGCCTGGGTGTTCAGGAACCGCCGCGTAGTGCGACGGCTCCGCCGCGAAATCCGCGCGCCCTCTGCTGAGCGAACGCAACGCGGTCGCGTATCCGAACAGCTCCGCCAGGGCTACGCGAGCGACAACCCGTGCCGCCCCCTGCGCCAGCGTTTCCACCTCGGTGATCTGCCCACGACGACTCGATAGATCCCCAATCACATCCCCCAAATACTCGGGGGGAGTGAGGACATCCACCGTCATGACAGGTTCTAGCACCCGCACGCCGGCCTTCCGTACCGCGTCCTTCAACGCAAGAGCCCCGGCCGACCGGAACGCCAGGTCCGAAGAGTCCGTTGCATCATACGAACCGTCGGTAACCTGCACGTGGCAGTCTGTCAGAGGCCGATCACTGTCAACCCCGTTGCTAGCAGCCTCCCGTATCCCGGCCTCAACGGCATAGTGAAACACCGCGGGCAAGCGTTCCTCGAGAGCACTCATGGCAATCGACAACCCATGACCTCGCGGACGAGCCTCAATCTCAAGCCGAACCGCAGCATACTGCCGCGCCACACCGACCTGACGCACAAAGGTCATTTCAGCACAGGCACGCAAGCACACGGTATCACGGTAACTCACCCGCGGACGCCCAACTCGTACGGAGATACCGTATTCACGACCTAGGCGATCCCTGACAATCTCCAGATGCAACTCGCCCATGCCAGCAATCAGAGTCTGGCCGGTCTCGCAGTCCGTGCGAACGCGTAAGGTTGGATCTTCCATAGCGAGATCACGCATCGCCTCGTGCAGCCGATCACGATCGTTGGCGTGACAAGCCTCCACGGCCATGCTGATGACCGGCTCGGGAAAGCACATGGCCGATAGCGCGATAGGCGCCTCTGGCGCACAAATCGTGTCGCCCGTCAACGTGTCAGCGCTGAGCCCTGTGACTGCAGCTATGTCTCCGGAGAACACCTCCGTCCGCACTTCAGTCATGTTTGCGTGGATCTGCATCAACTCACGAATATGCTCATCCGCGCCGGTCCGAGCATTTCGAACTCGCATGCCGGGACGCGCCGTCCCGCTGTACACCCTTAAGTATGCTAGACGGCCCGTACGCCGGTCACCTGTAAGCTTGAATGCAAGGGCCGAGAAAGGCTCATTGTCTCCGATCCCGCGCGCCACCAGCCGCCCACTAGCAGGCTCGATTCCAAACACCTCACGTACGTCAACAGGGGAAGGCAGAAAATCAACAACGGCATCCAGCAGAGGACGTACGCCTCGATTGGTCAGAGCGCTGCCGCACGTCACCGGGACTACTTGGCCGGCGAGGGTGGCGCACCGTAGCGCCAACCGTATCTCCGCAGCACTCGGCGCCTGGTTTGCCAGAAAGCGCCCCATTAGCACGTCGTCGGTCTCCGCAAGGCACTCAATGAGCAAGCCCCGCGCTACCCCGACGGGTCCCTCCAGATCTGCGGGAACTGGCACGCAACGCATGCCGTGCCGACCATCGAAAAGGATGGCACGCAGGTCGATTAGATCGACCACCCCACGAAAACTATCCTCCGACCCAACAGGCATCTGAATCGCCACGGGCACCGCGCCCAGTTTCTCACGGATCCCGTCGAACACCCTCTCCATTGAAGACCCGGGCCGATCAAGCTTGTTGACAAAGGCAATGACAGGAATCCCGTATCGACGCGCCTGCCGCCACACGGTCTCAGATTGAGCCTGAACTCCGCGGACGGCACAGAACACCGCAATCGCACCGTCCATAACCCGCAGGCTACGCTCCACCTCAGCAGTAAAATCAACATGTCCTGGCGTATCAATGACATTGATTCGGTGCCCGCGCCATGGGCACACCGTGGCGGCACTGGTAATGCTGATACCGCGCTCTCGCTCCTGTATCATCCAGTCCATCGAGGCAGTGCCCTCTCCTACCTCGCCGATGCACCCGGTCACACCAGCATAGAAAAGTATGCGCTCGGTCAGCGTCGTCTTACCGGCATCGATGTGCGCCATGATCCCAATGTTGCGTACATGCACAAGCGCAACCGCGCGGCGCGGAACTTCGATAGACCTACTGGGTTGTGCGGAAACATCAACCATGTCAATACCCGGCGTGTCCGACAGAATCGGGCCTCCCAGCACCTCAATTACCAACGATAATGCGCAAAGGCACGATTGGCATTCGCCATCTTGTGCGTGTCATCGCGCTTCTTCACCGCATTGCCAGTGTTGTCATATGCGTCCAACAACTCTGCCGCCAGCGCCGCCTTCATGGGCATGCCGCTACGGGCCCGTGCAAACCCAGAAATCCACCGCAGAGCCACCGCGACCTGCCGTTCTGGCGAAACCTCCAGCGGTACCTGATAGGTCGCACCGCCCACCCGACGACTCTTTACCTCCAGGCGCGGTTTGACGTTCTCCATAGCCTGTAGGAAAACCTCGAGTGGCTCAACCCCTTTCTTGCGCTCCGCAACAGTATCTAGGGCACCGTAGACAATGCTCTGGGCCACCGACTTCTTGCCGCGCTCCATGATCGTGTTGATCAGACGGGCAACCAGCTCACTGTTGAAGCGAACATCCGGGGTCAACGGACGCTTTTCTGCTCTATGCCTTCTCATCTCACCTTCCTAGCTAAGGGGGTTACGGATAGGTTCTTCCCTACCCCTATCGGAACAATGGCACGTAGCCGATCTCTACTCAACACACCACCGCACTCCAGCCCCACCGCCGACTTACCGTACTCCTTCATCCCATCACTTCGGGCGCTTGGCTCCGTACTTACTACGACCCCGGCGACGAGCCTCTACGCCAAGCGAGTCCAACGACCCGCGGACTATGTGGTAGCGTACGCCGGGCAGGTCGCGTACGCGTCCTCCGCGCACCAGCACTACACTGTGCTCCTGTAAGTTGTGCCCTTCGCCCCCAATGTAGGCTGTAACTTCCTGACCGTTCGTGAGCCGCACCCTGGCCACTTTGCGCAACGCTGAGTTCGGCTTCTTGGGCGTACGAGTAGTCACCTGCAGGCAGACACCGCGACGCTGGGGGCAACGCGCGAGGGCCCGCACCTTGTTCTTCTTGGTCTTGGCCGACCGGCCGTTTCTGACGAGTTGATTGATCGTCGGCATTCGAGTTCCCTTACTTAACACCTGGCCGAAACAGTTTAGAAAATATAGGCGTCCGGCCGATAGATACAAGTCATACCGGACTACACCGTTACTTACATTCATCGTGCTACAGGAAGCCCCACGCCAAGGGGTAACCTAAGGCCGGGAGGATACTGTACGCACAAGTTCAGCGCCAGAATCAGAAATCCAGCAACCTCTCGGCCTCGGCACGAGCTGCAGCAGCTCGGACCGCTGCATCGTCGACCGCTGAGCCGCCCGGTTTAGCCCGCTCTTCGTACGTGCTCTCGTCAACCGTCTTCTCTAGCTTGACATTCAAGACCTTGCTGTAACCGGTTCCAGCCGGTATGAGATGCCCCATGATTACATTCTCTTTGAAGCCGCGCAGGTAGTCAACGCGTCCGTATGTCGCCGCCTCAGTCAGCACGCGTGTCGTATCTTGGAACGAGGCTGCAGAGATGAAACTGTCCGTCGCCAGCGACGCCTTGGTGATTCCCAGCAGAATGGGCTGTGCCTCTGCAGGCTGTCCGCCTTCTCCCACCACCCTGGCGTTCTCCTCCAGGAATTCGCGCCGATCAATGGACTCGCCAAACAGAAACCCCGTCGTACCCGGCTCGGTGATACGAACCTTGCGCATCATCTGGCGAACAATGATCTCAATGTGCTTGTCGTTGATCTCAACACCCTGGAGCCGATACACCTCCTGAACTTCGTTGACCAAGTATTCCTGCAGCTCCTGAGGGCCACATATCTCCAAAATCTCATGCGGCACCCGAGCACCATCGGTTAGTTGATCGCCCTTATGCACGAAGTCGCCGTTGAATACGACCACGCGTTTACCGGCCGGAATAACGTGATCCTCAACCTGGTCGTTCTCCGGGTCGCGGATGGTGATCGTGCGTCGACCTCGGTTGATCTTGCCCAACTCCACCACACCGTCAATCCGCGCAATCTCCGCCGCTTCTTTCGGGCGCCGCGCCTCAAACAGCTCCGCCACCCGCGGTAAACCACCCGTAATATCTTTGGTACGGGTGCTCTGGCGGGGAGTCCTGGCAATCGTCTCGCCACCGCTGACCTCTGTGCCCTCCTCGACCATAATGTGAGCGCCCGCAGGCAAACTGTAGTGGTCGACCACTTCGCCTTTGGTGTCCAAAATGACCAACTGCGGGTGAAGATCCTCGCGGTGCTCGAGCACCGTCGTCTCCTCAGTGCCACTGCCCTCACTGACCTCACGCTTCATGGTCACACCTTCGATGAGGTCACGGTATTCAAGATGCCCGCCAGACTTGGTGATGATCGGCACGTTATAGGGATCCCAACGCACGAAAACTTCAGCAGCCTCAACCCTCTCGCCTTCAGCCTTGCTTAGTACTGCGCCGGGAATGAGCTCGTAACTCTCGGTCTCGGTACCCTCGCTATCCTCAAGCACGGCACGCCCATTCTTGTTCAGGACCACGAACCCCCCGCCGCTCTGCTCGACACACCGCACGTCTTCAAGACGCAACGTACCACCCACTCGCGCGCGCTGGAAGGGGTCACGGAACGACGCCGCCGCAGTACCGCCGTAATGGAACGTGCGCATCGTCAACTGCGTACCAGGTTCACCAATGGACTGCGCGGCGATAATGCCCAGCGCATCGCCCTCCTGAGGCAACTCGCCCGTGGCCAAGTTGCGTCCGTAGCACTTGCAGCACATGCCGCGCTCGCTCTCGCAGGTGAGCACTGAGCGAATATGCACGGACTCGATGCCACGGTCGACAACGCGCAGCGCGATCTCAGGTGTAATCTCCTCGCCAGCGGCCACCAGCAACGCAGCCGGATCGTCGGATAGCGGGTCGCGGATGTCGTCTACGCTAAACCGTCCCGCAATGCGGTCACGCAGCGGAACCATGTCCTCATCACCCTCGCGTATGGCCTTAACAAAAATGCCATTAACCGTGCCGCAGTCTGGTTCCACACAGATGACATCATGCGCGACGTCGACCAGTTTGCGGGTCATATAGCCAGAGTCGGCTGTCTTCAGAGCCGTATCCGCCAGGCCCTTGCGCGCACCGTGGGAACTGATGAAATATTCAAGCACGGTCAGACCCTCGCGGAAGTTGGAGAGGATCGGCCGCTCGATAATGTCCCCCGATGGTTTGGCCATCAAACCGCGCATGCCGGCCAATTGCCGCACCTGATCCTTGCTGCCACGTGCACCCGAGTCAAGCATCGCAAAAACCGAGTTGATCTCGTCCTTACCTTCGTTCTTTTCCAGCACCTGAAACAGCCGAGCAGCTAACTCGTTGTTGGCCTGAGTCCAAACGTCCACACACTTGTTGTAGCGCTCCAGCTCGGTAATAACTCCCTGCTGGCGCTGCTCGCGCACCACGCTGATCTTCTCCTGAGCCTCAGCAATACGGGTCTCTTTGTCCTCGGGGATAATCATGTCATTGATGCCAATGGAGAAGCCAGCCCGAGTCGCATACTCATACCCAAGATCCTTGAGGCGGTCAAGCACATGCACCAGCTCCTCGCGCCCGACCAGGTCGTAGCATTCCTTGACCATCTGCCCCAGAGCCTTCTTTCCTGCGCACTTGTTGTAAAAGCCCATGCTCGTATGCCATATCTCATGAAAGATACAGCGCCCCGCCGTCGTCTTAATGAAACGACTGTCCTTGTCGCCCCACTCCGTGGTCTTGCCGATGTCCGGGTTCCGTATCCAGAAGTGGTCGTGGATATGTAGCCACCCGTGGTCGAGCGCCCGCAGAACCTCGAAATAGTCATTGTAGGAGCATGCCAACTGACGGCTGGTACCCGCCTTGTAGTCTGCCACGTCCTTCTCGAAACGCGCCCGCCGCCGCTTGTCCTCATAGGTGAGGTAATATACCCCCAGAGTGATGTCCTGACTTGGCGTGGTGACAGGGCGGCCATTGGCGGGCGAGAAAATGTTGTTAGGCGCAAGCATCAGCAGCTTTGCTTCGAGCTGGGCTTCATTGGACAGCGGCACATGCACCGCCATTTGATCGCCGTCGAAATCCGCATTGTACGCCGAACAGACAAGCGGGTGCAAGCGAATGGCCTGGCCCTCGATCAAGATCGGATCAAAAGCCTGGATACTCAGACGATGCAAGGTCGGAGCACGGTTCAGCAGAATGGGATGTCCCTTGATCACCTCGTCAAGCGTGTCCCACACTACCGGAGCGCGCCGTTCGATAAGCTTCTTCGCGCTGCGCACAGTGTGTACATAGCCACGCTCTTTGAGGCGACGCATGATAAAAGGCTCGAAAAGAACCAGCGCCATCTCCTTCGGCAAGCCACACTGGTGCAACCGCAACTCCGGGCCCACCACGATCACCGATCGGCCCGAGTAGTCCACACGCTTACCCAGCAAGTTCTGACGAAAGCGTCCCTGCTTACCCTTGAGCATATCGCTGAGACTCTTCAACGGCCGATTCCCGGTCCCCGTAACCGGCCGTCCGTGCCGACCGTTGTCCATTAGCGCGTCAACCGCCTCCTGCAACATGCGCTTCTCATTCCGGATTATAACCTCCGGCGTACGTAACTGCAGCAGGTTCTTTAGGCGGTTGTTGCGGTTGATAACACGACGATACAGATCGTTCAAATCGCTCGTGGCAAACCGCCCACCTTCAAGCGGAACCAACGGGCGCAGATCGGGCGGGATAACCGGCAGCACAGTCAACACCATCCA
>CAIZKT010000317.1:0-6039 GCA_903933565.1 uncultured Victivallales bacterium
CTCTCGACCCACCACGGCGGGCAGGCCCTCGACCCTCTGCGGTTCTCAGACAAGCGAACCCCTACGGAACTGACATGCGCCCACGGCCGCACTTGACTATGGCCCGGCAGGGACCAAGGTTGTCCGCCTGGCGCCGGTGCTCCTGGGTGCTTGCCGGTGCCCGTGTCCCGGTGGTATACGGCGGGAGCCCCGGCGGGGCCGGTGCGGACCGCCGGCTCCAGGGATTGCGGGGCAGTTTGGGCTGACCAGAAGGGATGTAGCATATGCCTGCTTCCGACCACGATATCGCAGTCATCCGTCGTCTGGCTGAACGACTGGCCGAGATTGCGGCTCTGCCGGTGCAGGCGCAGAAGCGCGAGCGCTGGCGGCGGGTGAACCGCCTCGAACGGGTGCGCCCGCCCATCCACATCCAGGCCTTGGATGGGAACATCTGGGAGGAACTCATCCCAGCGGCCACTCTCACGGCCACGGACCCCTTCTGTCGCAGCCAGGAACTCGAGCTGCGCAAACGCATCTACGCCTTTGAGGAGTTCGGCGATGACCGGGTGGAAGAGGGGGTCATTGCCTGTCCCATCGGTAGCGGCGGCGACTCGTGGGCGACCTGTTTCGGGGTGGGGCGCAAGCTGGAACGCCCGCAGGAGAGTTCGGGGGCTTACGCCTTTGTGCCCGTGATCACCGACGAGGGCGATATCGAGAAGATTCAGACCGAGCCGCTGGTGACGGTGGACTGGGCCGCTACCGAACAGCGCTATCAGCAGCTCTGCGACCTCTACGGGACCCTCCTGCCCGTACGGAAACTCGGTCGCGACTTCTTCTGGTTCTTCCCCATGGACCAATTCATCGTCTGGCGCGGCATCGAGCAGACCTTCGTGGACCTGCTCGAGCGGCCGCAGTGGATCCACGCCTGCCTGGAACGCATCACCCAAGGCTACCTGCGCAGCATCGAGCAGTTCGAGGCACTGGGGTTGTTGTCACCGGGTAACGGCAACACGCGCCTGGGCTCCGGCGGCTACGCCTGGACCGACGAGTTGCCGCAGCCGGACTTCGACGGGAAGCAGGTCCGGCTCAAGGACATCTGGGCTCGCGCCGCCACCCAGATTTTCACCGACGGTATCTCGCCGGCGATGCATGAGGAGTTCGCCGTGCGTTACGAGACGCGGCTCCTGGAGCGCTTCGGCCTGAGCTGCTACGGCTGCTGCGAGCCGCTGGACAGGAAGATGCACATCGTCCGCACCATCCCGAACCTGCGCCGGGTCTCGATGAGCCCCTGGGTGAATCTGGAGCGCGCCGCCGCCGCCGTCGGGCGCGACTACGTCTACACCCACAAGCCCAACCCCAGCATCGTCAGCATGGAACAGTGGCACCCCGACCTGGCCCGAGCGCAGCTGCGTGAGGCCTTCGAGAAGACCCGCGAGAACGTGGTCGAGGTCAACCTGCAGGACCTCCATACCGTGCGAAATGAACCCCGCCGCCTGACCGAGTGGACCCGCATCGCCCTGGAACTGGCGGAGGAGTATGCGTGATGGCCGGACGTGCGTGCCAGTTCACGGTTTGGCGGGGGCGGGGCTCAGGCGGTCACGGAGGTAGTCTTTGAACTCGGGGCGGTCGTACTCGTCCTGCCAGGAGCCGCGTGGGAGGGGCGAGCGCGGCAGGCGGGGTTGTTGTTCGCGTTCGGCCATAGCGCGCAGGGTGTCGGGGGAGGGTTCGGGTTCGGGGGCGAGGGCGCCGAGCACGTAGAGCGCGTCGTTGGCCCAGAACAGGCCGCCGGAGACATTGCCATAGAGGAATGAGGTTTCGCCGGTCCAATGGTCGCGGTTGTGGGTGACCTGCTGGAAGGCGTAGCGGCTGCCTGTACCCCCGGCGCACCATTCGCGCAGGGCCTGGCGGTAGGGCGTGGGGTCGGGGGCTTGGCGGGCGGCGAAGGCGACGGTCTTGCGCAGCAGGTCACCGGCGGCGGCGGGGCCGCGCTTGACGGCGTCGTCCGCGGTGCGGATGATGCTGGTGCCGACCTGCTCGTCTCGCGTGAGGTACCAGTACTCCAGCAGGGCGTGCATGGCGCCGAAGGAGTGGAAGAACATATTGCCGTCGTTCAGGCCACGGGGAGGGCCGCTGGCCTTGGCCTCGGGGAAGGCGACCGGGGTCGAGATGGCAATGCCCTCCGGCGTGGCCAGGGCGCGCATGTAGTCCTTCATAACGCGGCCCAGCTCCGGGTCGCCGGTGATCTCCCAGCGGAACAGCAGGCCGTAGCTCCGACCGCTGTGGTCGGCGTGGACGCTGCAGGGGGTCTTGAGGTACCAGTTGTCGGCCAGGTCGCGGTTCCACTCGCGGGTGCGGGCTTCGCCGGTGAGGAGGTAGTGGAAGCGCTGTTCGGTGAAGGTAGTCTGGCGTTCTTCGTGGTCGCCGTCGCTCCAGTGTTGGACGCCGTGCCGGGTGCCGCGGCCGAACCACTTGCCGGCGTGGCGGGCATCCACGTCGCGGGCATGGCGCGCATTGGCCTCGATAAAGAAAAAGAGGTCCCGGCGGCCGCTGCGCAGGTACATCTGCGACATGAAATGGTTGACCAGGCCCTCGGTGTTGCTCCAGCCCCAGCGCCCGTTGTCGTAGGCCCAGTCATTCTGGGTGAAGTAGTCCATGACGGCCGGGTAATCGCCGCCGGGCTTGACCTCATTGCGCTGTTTGGGGGGCAAGGCCAGGATACGTCCGAGCACGTCCGGCGGGAAGATGCGGCCGTAGCCGTCGCGGTAGTGGTGTTGGACATCGCCGTAGTCCCACATGCCGTACCAGCCCCAGGCGCGTTGGTGGAACAGCCACCAGTCGGCCAGATCCCGCGTCGCGGCGTTGGTCTTGGCAAAGGCGGCGTCCGCCACCGGGGCCAGGGGCATGGTGATGCCGGTCTGCGCATACCCGTCCCAGCCGACATAGAGCAGCGGCCGACTCTGGATGTCTGCGGCAACGGCATCGACGTCGGTCGGCGCCAGCTCCGGCGAGTGGAAGACCAGGAACGTCTCGTGGGTTTTCGAGATGCCCTTGACCGGGTCATTGGCGTAGTAGTCGTCGAGGACCCAGCGCTGGTTGGCCGAGACGGTTTCGCCCTGGGCCTGATGGGGGTAGAGGCTGTAGCGGCGCAGGTCCATGAGCGGCACCGAGTCCGGCCAGTAGGCCACGGTCAGAGCCCGATCGGCCGCGTCGTAGCGCAGTTCCTTGGGGGCTTCCTGCCAGAGGTTGCGCTGCACGACGCAGACTCCAGCGTCGGCAGCGCGCAGATCGAGCCAACCGCGGCAACGGGCTTTGGACTCGACGGTCTCAAACCAAGGCTGCCCGGCCTGGGCTCGCCAGGCTCGGTAGGAGTCGTGGTCGGTCTGCGTCAGTCCGACCTGGGTCGCCGGCGCGAGGGGGACGGGTCCATCCTGGCCGCCGACGAGACCGGACAGGGAGCCCGGCTGCAAGGCCAGGGGCAGGCGCAATCCCAGGCGTCGCAGGAAGGCGGTGCGCGGATCGGCGTGCAGGAACTCGACCGTGTGGGTGATTTTCAGGAAGGGAGTGCCGGCCCAGGCTTCGAGCCGCAGGATGACGCGGGCCGGTTCGCGGGACTGCGCCATGGCCTCGAGCCGCACCACGGTGCGCAGGCCGCGCTCCTCGACCGTGAGCGCGGTCACCGTGACCGGGCCGGGGTCGGCGCTGCCGGTGGGATGCGTGGCGCCAGTGCGGTAGCCGGAGGCGTCAGGCCGCAGGAAATCGACGAAGGCCTGGGGCTGGCCGTCGGCGCGCAGCACGTCGCGTCCCCGCAGGCGGACCCGGCGCAGCCATTCGGTTCCGGTCGCGATCTGGACCTGTAGCGGTCCCGTGTCCAGATCCACGCCGCCGGCGCGTTCGCTGACGGTCATCGGCGTCAGCAGGCGGCCAAGGCTCACGGTGGGGCCGAAGACCAGGCGGCAGGGGACGTCATCGCCTTGACGCAAGGTGACGCGGAAGCGGATCTCATCGCCGTCGCCGCGGCCCGCTTCGGCCCGCAGGATGGGATGGGGTTGCAGGGGGAAGATCAGGAGCAGCCACTTGAGGGACTGGTCCGGCCAGAAGGCCAGGGGTTTCGCCTCCAGCGGCGTCTCTGCGTCGCCCACGAACAGGCGGACCTGATCCGGCCGGGTGATGGCGCCGCGGGGCAGGGGGATGCCACCTTCGACGATGGGGCTCAGGTCGGCTGGCGCCGGCCCGGAGGTCCAGAGCTTCAGCGTGTCGTCCAGCGGCTGGAAGGCCGGCAGCCCCGCACTCGGATCGGCGGCTTGGCCCCAGGCGCTGGCGAGGTCGCGCTCGGGTTGCTCGAAGGCCGCTTCGCCCGCGAAGAAGACCCAGTCCAGGGTGTGCGGCACGCCGAAGACGGTGCGGCGGGCCTCGGGGGCGGATGGGTGCAGGGCGGCGTGGGTGGGGGCGAGGAGCCAGGTCACGCCGGTGGCCCCGGCCTCCGTATCGATGGCGAGGCTCTTGGGCGCGCGGGCGCTCAGACCTTGGTAAGCGAAGAGGGCGCCGCCCTCGCGGTCGTAGACGCCGATCCAGCCGGGCGCCTGGCGACCGCGGAAACCGGTCAGCCCGGCGGTCTCCCAGCTCTCGCTGCGCCACATGGCATAGCTGTGGTCGGTGTCCTGGTCGATCAGAAAGTGCCGCCAGCAGTTGCGGTCGGGTTCGTCGAGGAGCTGCACGTGGGCATGGAATTGGTACTGGCAACGGATGTCCTCGCGCACGCCTTGGTCGCCGGGCAGAATGACGCGCTGGCGCGGCTCCAGGCACAGCGGTTGCTGTACGCCCAGGCAGCGCAGAAAACGACCGCGGAACTCGCCTTTGGGCTCGGCCTGCACTGCTACCCGGACCCGGCGCTGCCCAGCTTGCAGGCTGTAGGTGAGCACGACCTCGATGCGGTCGGCGTCGGGGAATTGGAGGGTGCCCTTGCCGGTGAGCGTGGCCGCATCCTGAGTCTGGGTGACGGTCAGCGGGGCGCCAGTCCAGCGGGCCTCGATGAGGGCCTCGGGTGAGAGGTCGCGGGTGCCATCGTAGGAGCGGCTAGCGAGCAGGGTGGCGGTCAGGGGTGGCGTGTGGTTGTCGCGCACCAGGTCGTGACCCGCGGCCCGTAGCGCCAGCAGTCCGCCGCTGGCCGGGTCGAACTGGGCTTCGATGGCGCCGGTGTCGACGCGGATGCGGTCCGCGGTCTGGGTCACGGTCAACTGCGCGGGCATGGCGTCGGCTCCTTTGTTGCCGTACCGCGTTTCATCCCCCGGCTGCGGCGGGCGGGCGAGGTTGTAGATGTGGAGTTGATCGATGGCGCCCCGGAAGCGGTCGTACAGGCGCGACTTGGCGCCGAGGTGGAGCGGGCCGCCGGGGTCGATGGCATGGTCCCAGGTCATCTGCCCCACCTGGACGCCATCAAGATAGACGGTCATCTTTGGCCGGTCGAAGGTGGCCGTGATCCGCTGCCAGCGGCCAGGCTGGAGACCCTCGGCGTTGAGATCGGCGCGGGAGCCCTCGCCCTTGAGGCCGAAGTAGAACTTGCCGCCGGGCAGCACCGCGATGCGGTAGGCTTCGCCCTGTTTGTCGAGGACGCAGCCTTGGCTCTCGATCGCGTCGTAGCGCAGCCAGACATCAAGGGTGAGCTGCTGGCGCAGGACTAACTGGGTCGTCTCGCGCGCCGTGAGGCAGCGACTGCCATCGAAGAGCGCCGCCTGGCCGGTCGGGCAGTCGACCGAGGGCAGGTCAGCCGGGACGATGGCGTGGGCGCCGTGGCCCGACCGGTCACGCAGCAGCCCGGCGGGTTGACCGCCAAGGTCGTAGATGAGTACCGGCGCCACCTCTTGAGCGGCAGCCGTGGCGGCGATGGCGACAGTGATAAGCCAGGGTCTCATACGCTTTGCACCTCACAGGCCAGGAGCAGAGGCAAAGGACACGCTAGTGTAACGTCCGCAAGATCCGTTGTGTTATGCCTGAACGTCCAACATCGAACGTCCAACATCGAACGTCCAACATCGAACGTCCAACATCGAACGTCCAACGCCC
>CAIZKT010000318.1:0-1905 GCA_903933565.1 uncultured Victivallales bacterium
AGCCATGCAACGATGTCAAGAAAACCCAGGGCAGTAGTGATGAAAAACGTCAAAGTAAAGCTAAAAGTCGAGGGTTGACCCCAATTACATGCGGTTCGAGGCGCCGATGCACAGGCGAGGTCGTGACTCCGGTCGTATGGTACGCGGCAGCCAGATTGGTGCCGTCAGCGAAGGAGTCTTCCGATGCAAGCACGTCTGATCCTGAACCCGGCGTTCTCTCTGGCCACGGTCGACCCGCGGCTCTACGGCGGTTTCGCTGAACATCTGGGACGCTGCATCTACGGCGGCATCTACGAACCGGAACACGCCACGGCCGACGACATGGGCTTCCGCACCGATGTGCTGGCGCTGCTCAAGGACCTGCGGATGCCGACCATCCGCTATCCCGGCGGCAACTTTGTCTCGGGCTATCGCTGGGAAGACGGGATCGGGCCGAAGTCGGCGCGTCCCCGGCGCCTCGATACCGCCTGGAAGTCCACCGAGAGCAACCAGTTCGGCACGGACGAGTTCTGCGAGTGGTGCCGGCGCCTGGGCACGGAGCCCATGCTGGCTGTCAACCTGGGCACCCGCGGCCCGGAAGATGCGGCCAACCTGGTCGAGTACTGCAATCATCCCGGTGGCAGCGCCTGGAGCGACCGCCGCCGCGCCAATGGCTGGGAGAAGCCGCATGGCGTCAAGCTCTGGTGTCTGGGTAATGAGATGGACGGCGCCTGGCAGATCGGCCATAAGACCGCCGACGAATACGGCCGGGTCGCCTGCGAAGCCGCCAAGCTGATGAAGTGGATCGACCCCTCGATCCAGTTGGTTGCCTGCGGCTCCAGCGGCCGCGGCATGTCAAGCTTCGGCGCCTGGGAAGCTACCATCCTCGACCACACCTTCGACCAGGTCGAGTACGTCTCCATTCACACCTACTTCGGCAACCCCGACGGCGACACGGCCAACTTCCTCGCCAAACCCGACCTGATGAGTGCCTTCATCGAGGAGGTGGTGGCCTGCTGCGACTACGTCTCGGCCAAGCGCCGCAGCCCGAAGCGCATCATGCTCTCGTTCGACGAATGGAATGTCTGGTACCACTCGCACGGCGATCGGCAGAAGCGCCAGATCAAGGACTGGGCCGTGGCGCCGCCGATCCTGGAAGATGTGTACACCATGGCGGATGCCCTGGTGGCTGGCGGCATGCTGATCAGCCTGATCAATCACGCCGACCGCGTCCGCATCGCCTGCCTGGCACAGATCGTCAATGTCATCGCCGCGGTGATGACCGAAGACCGCGGGTCGGCCTGGCGGCAGACGATCTACTGGCCCCTGCTCCACGCCTCGAACTGCGGTCGGGGAACGGTCCTGCGCTCGCTCGTCGAGTGCCCGAGCTACAGTTGCCGCGAGGTGCGCCAGGCGCCCTACCTCAGCGCCGCCACCGTTCTGGACCCGCAGACCGGCACGCTGTCCCTCTTCGCGGTCAACCGGCACCTCACCGAGGCCTGCGAGCTGAACGCGGAACTGCAGGGCCTGGGCGCTTTCAAGACCGTCGCCTGGACCGTCCTGCGCGACGACGACCTCAAGGCCGCCAACTCGGCCGCCGAACCGGACCGCGTTGCCCCGCGCGCCTGGACCGGCGCCACCCTGTCCGCCGGGCGCCTCGCCGCGGCCCTGCCTCCCGCCTCCTGGAACCTGCTCCGCTTGACCCCCTGAAGCGCAGGCGTGGTCGGTGGAGGCTCTCGCAGAACCCCGCGTCTGGCCCTGGAGCCCGCGATGCCAAGGACCCGCCGGGGCCGGGTTCGCGGTATCCCCGCCCTCGCCGCCCTGGAGCCCGCGATGCCAAGGACCCGCCGGGGCCGGGTTCGCGGTATCCCCGCCCTCGCCGCCCTGGAGCCCGCGATGCCAAGGACCCGCCGGGGCCGGGTTCGC
>CAIZKT010000319.1:0-4717 GCA_903933565.1 uncultured Victivallales bacterium
ATCGTGGCATTGTCCTCGATGGTCACCGACAGGCCGTTGATCGTGAGAGAAACCATCGTCTACGCCTCAATGGGTTGAACCCTGTTCTCGTTGATACGCATCCCGCCCGACCGCCTCAGAGCTTGTCGATGGCGTGGAACTTGCAGGTGTCGAAGCAGACCCCGCACTTGATGCACTTTTCCTGGTCAATCACATGCTGTGACTTACGCTCACCGGCGATGCAGCCAACCGGGCAGTTGCGGGCGCACAGCGTACAGCCAACGCACTTGTCGGTGATCGTGTAGGTGATCAGCCGCGCACAGACGCCGGCCGGACAGCATTTGTCCTCGACATGCGCCCTGTACTCCTCCGGGAATTGGATCATGGTGCTGAGCACCGGGTTGGGAGAGGTCTGGCCCAGGCCGCAAAGCGCGGTGTCCTTGATGGTGTGAGCCAGCGTGCGAAGTTTGACCAGAGTCTCCGGCGTGCCCTTGCCCTGGCAGATCACCGTCAGCATCTCGTGCAACCGCTTGTTGCCAATGCGACAGGGCGTACACTTGCCACAGGATTCGTCCAGGGTGAATTCGAGGAAGAACTTGGCCACGTTGACCATGCAATCGTCCTCGTCCATGACGATCATGCCGCCCGAACCCATCATCGAACCCAAGCCAATCAGGGTGTCGTAGTCGATCGGCGTATCCAGCTTGTTGGAGCGGATGCAACCGCCGGAAGGACCCCCCGTTTGGACGGCCTTGAAGGCGCGGCCGTCCCGGCAACCGCCGCCGATGGTGAAGATGATGTCGCGCAACGACGTCCCCATCGGCACCTCGGTCAAACCCACGCGACTGACCTTGCCCGCCAGAGCAAACACCTTTGTCCCCGGACTCTTCTGGGTGCCGATCCGACGGAACCACGCGGCGCCCTGGCGGAGAATGGCGCCCACGTTCGCAAAGGTCTCGACGTTGTTCACGATCGTCGGCTTGCCCCAAAGCCCGGCAACCGCCGGAAACGGAGGCTTGAAGGTCGGTTCACCACGCTTGCCCTCGATGGAGTGGATCAACGCCGTCTCTTCGCCGCACACAAAGGCGCCGGCGCCATACTTCAACTCAATGTCGAAATCAAAACCCGAGCCGAGAATGTTGCGCCCCAGAAACCCCTTCTCCCGGGCCTGCCCGATGGCCAGCAGCAGCCGCTTGACGGCCATGGGGTACTCGGCCCGGACGTAGACCAAGCCAAAGTGCGAGCCGACCGCATAGCCGGCAATCGCCATGGCCTCCAACACCGAGTGCGGATCGCCCTCCAGCACCGCCCGGTCCATGAAGGCCCCCGGATCGCCCTCGTCAGCATTGCAGATGACGTACTTCTCGGGGTTCTGCTGCGCCGCCGCAAAGGCCCATTTCGAACCCGTCGGGAAACCGCCGCCCCCGCGCCCGCGCAAACCGGAATCCTTCACCACCTGGATGACCGCCGTCGGCGTCATGGTCGTCAGCGCCGCAGCCAGGGCCCGATAGCCGTCGCAGGCGAGGTAGTCGTCGATGACCTCAGGGTTGATCTGGCCGGTGTTGCGCAACACGATCCGGGCCTGCGGCAGGTTGGCCGTGTTCTCCTCGTACTCAGGGTAGTACCAGTCCCGTTTGATCTCGCAGACATCCGCCACTGGCCCCGCCAGCGTCGCCACCACCGCGTGCGCCTGGGACGCATCGAGGTTGCCCAGGATCACGCGCCTGGCCGTGCGCCCGTTGATCACCTCTACGGTGGGCTCGCTGTGGCACAACCCCATGCAGCCGGTCTCCACCACGTCCACTTCCGCCGTAAGCTCGCGGCGACGCAGCTCCTCCCGAATCGCTTCCAGCACGGCGGCCGTTCCCGCCGCCACACCACAGGTGCCCATCGACACCAGAATGCGGCTCCTGGCCGCGCTTACCCGCGTTTCCTTCACGGCCGCGGAGTACCGTTCAAGTTGTTCAACCGTGTCGATCATCGCACAGATTCTCTCTGCTTAGGGTTACTCGCATGCTTCCAGAATATCGGCGACCTTCTTGGGCGCCACGTTGCCGTAGACACGCCCGTTGACGGAAACCACCGGCGCCAGGCTGCACGCCCCAACGCAGCGCAGAGCCCCCAGCGTAAACTTGCCGTCCGGGGTCGTCTCCCCCTCGCTGACCGTCAGGTAGCGCTTGAACTCATCCAATACCTTGGTGGCCCCGCGCACAAAACAGGCCGTGCCCATGCACACGCTGATCCGGTACCGGCCTACCGGCTTGTCCGTGAAAAAGGAGTAGAAGCTGACCACGCCGTAGACCTCGGACAGATGCAGGTGCAGCGGCTTCGCCACAAACATCTGCACCTCCTCAGGCAAATAGCCGAAAACCTCCTGCGCCTTGTGCAGGCACTGGATCAGCAGGCCGCGGTTCCGCTCGCGATCAGCGCCGATCGGTAACGTCGCGATGTACGCCTCCAGCTCCATCCGCTTCTCTGGAAACTTCTCGATCAGATTTGCGTTGCCGCTACAGGTCGTGCATGACATGCACCGTCTCCTTCATCCGACCCGCAATCCCCACCCCGGAATCGCAGCGCCGAATCGCGAAAGTTTTCTCTTTTCGGGGCGTAACAACCGCCCTTTGGTCTTCTGTACTGACAAACATCTGGAAGGACCGACACCTATCCTGCCGACGGTACAGGCACACGCCCCGTGACCACCGTTCCGCCGGGGCTGTCGCCCTCGCAACAACCCGACAAACAGGACAAAACAAGCCAGGAATGTAGTGGCCGGAAGAGAGCTTGCAAGGCAGAGTGGCGCAAAATGGGGGGGACTGAATCGAACCACCATCGCCCCGTCAAGCTTGGACAAAAACAGACAGAAATCCCAGGCTGGAGAAGCTCAGACAGGACCGCGACGCCCTTGCCGCAGTCGGCGAGATCGGCAGGAGTCTCGGCGGGATTACGGGCGTCACGGGAACCTTCTGCGGGCCATCGCAGTCTACCTGAGGGTCTGCTGGGAGGCAGAAGGCCGCGCGACGGAACGGCGGCTGACTGCGTCAGGGCGACGCCCAGGGGCTGCGTGCCGGATGCACGCCGTCTGGGGTACTGCCAACGGTTGGGCCAGGATAGACGGAACGGCTGCGGCCAGCGGCAAGGGTACGCTGGGACCCGGCAGCCCGGTCAGAGCAACAAGGAGGCATGAATCGCGATGAAGCAGGGCAATGTCTACAAGTGTGCGTGCTGCGTGGCCTTCGTCGAAGTGATCAAGGGGGAGAGTTGCGACTGCACGCCCGAGTGCTGCGGTGAGCCCATGGTACTGGTCCTTGAGAACACGGTGGACGCCTCGAAAGAAAAGCACATCCCCGTGATCACCAAGGTGGCAGGCGGCTACAAGGTGACCGTGGGCAGCCTGCCGCACCCCATGGCGGACGACCATTACATCGAGTGGATCGAACTCCTGGCCGACGGCAAACTCTGCCGGCAGTACCTGAAGCCCGGGCAGGCGGCGGAAGCCCTATTCTGCACCGATGCGGTCGCCGTCTGCGCCCGAGAGTACTGCAACAAGCACGGCTTGTGGAAGGCGTAACCGCAGGTTCAGCGGGCGCAGGCTCAGAGCCTGCTTGAAGCCGGAGAGCGGCGGCGGCTGTTCAGCGTTTGAGCGCTGCCAGCAGCCGCACGACCTGAAGTGACGTATGGGCCTCAAGCAGGCGGCCGACCTGACGGTCTTGGCGCACAAACGCGCTCAGGTACCGCAGCAGGGGCAGATGGGCCGTCGGAGCTGCCGGCGGCACAGCAATCAGAAAAAACAGACGGCAAGGCTCCCGGTCGGCGGCACTGAAGGCCAGGCCGGGAGCGCTCGCCAGCCCAACGGTCAGCGCCAACCGCTTAACTGCCTGGCTACGGGCGTGGGGAAAGGCCACTCCCCCCGTCATCTGCGTGGTGATCTGCTGTTCCCGTGCCTCAAGTTCGTCGAGAAAGACGTTGGCGTCCGTCACCGTCTGCTCCTCGACCAGGGGGGCCGACAGCGCCCGCAGGATGGCGCGCCGATCGGCCCCTCGCAGGCCGAGCACGACGTGCTCCTTGGGCAAAAACACGGTGATCTGCAAGGGGGCGCCATCCGTTGTCGGCCTGGACCTCAAGGGCTCACCAGAAGGTAGCGCCCGCAGTTCGGACAGAGCCAGTCTGCCTCGATGCGCAGCATCCGGTTCAGGTCGCCGCGGGGGACGTTCAGGTGACACCCCCCACAGCTTCCGTCGTGCTCCTTCACCACCGCGGGCCCGCCGCGCCGCAAGGCGTCGTACCGCCGTAGTTCGCCCACCGAAACCGACTGCCGTAGCGTCTTGACCCGCTTCTCGACCCGGGCGGCGGACGCCAGCACAGAATCCCCATGCACGATGCGCGACTCCTCGAGCACAATCTCGAGTTCCTGCAGTTCCAGCAAGGCTGTCAGCAGGTCATGCATCGCCTGTCCCTAGGAAGAATCGACTCAACCAACCTGACCAGTCAGGAATGTAGCACCGAAACTACATCCCCGCAAGTACATGCAGCTGAAGGGGCGCAAGTCAGCTCCGTAGGGGTTTGCTGGTATGAGAACCGCAGAATGTCGAATGACCAAAGACCCATGACGAATGGCAGAATCCCCTGCCGGGGCAGCGGAGTTCTCTGGCGGTCAGGTCCGGCACCAACCGGGGATCCTGCTTGTATGAGACTTGCCGCAACCTCGTATGACACCAGGCGTTTCCCATTCCGCCCGGAG
>CAIZKT010000320.1:0-3890 GCA_903933565.1 uncultured Victivallales bacterium
AGCTATCTGCCCTAGGTTCGCGCTGAGGTCGCATAGGCCGCCCCTTCAGGGCTCAATCTGTGGGGTGAACTGGTACCCAGGGCGTTGCCCTGGGCTGGTATAGAGCGCCCCTTTGGGGCTGAATACCTCGGCCCATCCTTATTGCACAGGTCGCAAATACTTGTAGTATAGCGACTTATGGGTTACTATCAAAACGTATCTGGCGATTTCCTAACCCTCTATGACCTTTTTGGCTAGACTCCATGTTTTCTGGAGTCTAGCTTAGTTTTGGGGCTATGGTCGTCATGCCGATCCTGCCTGAAAAGCCCATTCTCGTCACCCAGCCATCGCTGCCGCCGCTGGAGGAGTACGTCGAACTCCTGCGGGACATCTGGGACCGGCGCTGGTTGACGAACAAGGGGCACTACCACGATGCCTTCGAGGCCGCGCTCGCGGGGTACCTTGGGGTGCCCTACGTTTCCCTGTTCTGCAATGGGATGATGGCACTGCAGGTGGGATTGCAGGCTCTGCGCATTACGGGGGAAGTCATTACCACGCCCTACTCTTTCGTGGCCACCACCCATGCTATCTACTGGAACCACGGCACGCCCGTGTTCTGCGACATCGAACCCGAAACCTGCAACCTCGATCCCGAGAGAGTCGAGTCGCTGATCACGCCGCGTACCACGGCGATCCTGCCCGTGCATGTCTACGGCAACCCCTGCGAGGTCAAGAGACTCCAGCAGATCGCGGACGCCTATGGCCTGAAGCTTTTCTACGACGCGGCCCATGCTTTCGGGGTGAAGCTGAATGGCGCGTCGATCCTCAACTTCGGCGACCTCGCCATGCTGAGCTTCCATGCGACCAAAGTCTTCAACTGCGCTGAGGGTGGAGCGCTTGTTTCCCACGATCCGAAGCTCAAGCAGCGGATCGACTACCTGAAGAATTTCGGCTTCGCCGACGAGGTGACCGTGGTTGGGCCGGGCACCAACGGTAAGATGAACGAGTTGCAGGCAGCGCTAGGGCTCCTGCAACTCAAGTATGTCGATCAGGAGATAGCCAAGCGCCAAGCCGTCGTTGACACCTATCGGAAACAACTTACAGGGGTCCCCGGCATCCGCCTCCTGCCCGAACGGACCGAGGTGACGTCTAACTATGGCTACTTCCCCATCTTCGTCGATGACGTCACCTACGGCATGAACCGGGATGCACTGTACGCGAAGCTCAAAGCAGCCGGTATTTACGGACGGCGCTACTTTTACCCGTTGATCAGTGAGTTCCCTGTTTACCGTGGCTTGCCCTCGGCGGATCCCGGCCTGCTTACCGAGGCCAGTGCCGCGGCAGACACGGTCATCTGCCTTCCGCTCTACGCTGAGCTTGGAGAGGCGACCGTGATGCGGATTGCCAGCGAAATAGTCCGACCTTTGAAATAGGGCCGCCATGAAACGAACCCTTCTGGTTGATACCAACCGCGCTGCGGTCCCGATCTATCGCGCCCTGTGCGATATGGGGCACGAGGTATGGGTGGTGGGCGGCAAGCCGACAGAGACGTTGGCCAAGCTGGCAGCGAATTACGTGCAACTTGACTACTCGGATGTAGATCGCCTTGCTGCTTTTGTGGACGAGAAGGCCTTCGACTACCTTGTGCCTGGATGCACGGATCTCTCCTACAAGGTCTGCGCGGACATCAACAAGGGTCGTTTTCCGGGAATTGACACGCCAGCCAATACGTCCGCAATCAATTCGAAGAGCGAATTCCGGAAGGTAGCCGATGGACTCGGGTTACCCATTCCGCGCGTTTTGCCACTGGAGCAGGCTTCTGACGTTGGGTCTGTGATTGTGAAGCCTGTGGACTCCTTCAGCGGTCGGGGAATGGCCGTCCTGCATGACCCGACACCCGACAGGCTGCACGTGGCCTTCGATGCCGCGTGCAGCGTTTCCAAGGCGGGAAGCGCCATCATCGAGGAGTTTGTTTCTGGGCAGTTGTTCAGCCATTCGGCTTTTGTCTGGGACGGCGAGGTGGTGGCGGACTTTGTTGTGCAAGAGGACTGCACGACCAATCCCTTCACGGTTGACACCAGCCGGGTGGCGACGAGTTTCTCGGGGAAGATGATCGAGTCGTTGCGAGGAGATGTACGCCGTATCGCGTCGTCACTGCGTCTGACGAATGGTTTGGCGCATACGCAGTTCATCGCCCGTGGGGACCGTTACTGGATCATCGAGATGACCCGGCGCTGCCCCGGTGACATATATTCACTGCTGATCGAGTTTTCTACCGGCTATCCCTATGCCGCGAGTTATGCCGCTCCGTTTGTCGAGAAAATGCCCAAGTTCAGAGGTATGGACGCAATTCAGGAGAGAATCATACGCCATACCGTCACCTCAAAGGATGGCGCGCCTTTCTGGGGATTCCGTTTCAGTCTCCCGGTCGATATTCGCTTGTTTGTGCCCCTGGCCACATCGGGAGATTTTATCGGGGCCAGCCCGTACGGTCGGGCTGGCGTTTTCTTCTTCCGCTCACCCTCGGAAGATGAGCAGGCGATGCTCTACCGCAAACTTCTCGACGGGGCTCTGTATTCCTTCAGTTGAGAACGACAAGAGAGAGAACAATGCGCTCCTCGCCCTTTGCCCTTGGATTCATCGGCGGTTCACTGCGTTCCGCTGTGGGCTACGCCCATCGGGTATCGTGCACGATGGATGAGCGCTGGGGTCTGGTTGCCGGGTGCTTCAGCCGCAACGAAAGCGAGAATCGGGCGACGGCATCCGCCTATGGCGTAGCGCCGGAACGGACCTACGCCACGTGGCAGGATATGCTGTCCGCGGAGATGGAGCGCCTGGACGCGGTGGTGGTTCTGACACCTACGCCGACGCATGCCGAGATTGTCGCCGTCTGCCTGCGGGCAGGGATGCCCGTCATCTGCGAGAAGTCGCTGGCGGCGGATGTGGATGAGGCCAGGAGGATTCTCACTGCGCGCGACGAGGCGAAGGGATTCCTGGCGATCACCTACAATTACTCGGGCTATCCGATGGTCCGGGAGTTGCGGAACCTGATCCGTCGGGGAGTGCTGGGCAGGATCCTCCATTTCCAGGCAGAGATGCCTCAGGAGGGTTTCCGGCGGGTGGACGCGCAGGGCAAGCAGCCCGTCCCCCAGGCGTGGCGGCTCTCCGACCGAAGTATCCCCGTTATCTACCTGGATCTGGGCGTGCATCTTCACCATGTCCTGCACTACCTGACCGAGCAACATCCGCTGGAGGTCGTGGCGGACCAGCGGAGCTATGGCTGGTTTGAGGTCATGGACAACGTCACCTGCCTGTGCCGTTACACGGACGGCATCCAGGGGCAGATCTGGTTCAGTAAGTCGGCTCTCGGCCAGCGCAACGGTCTGCGTTTCCGCATCTATGGATCGGAAGCCTCCGCGGAATGGTACCAGGCCAACCCGGAGGAAGTGGTGCTGTCGTTCGTGGACGGCCGCCGCCAGATTCTGGATCGCGCCGCGACTGTGGAGGTTGCCAATCTCAAGCGCTACAACCGCTTCAAGGCCGGACATCCTGCCGGCTTCATCGAGGCGTTCGCCAATCTCTACGGTGACATCGCCGACGCTCTGGCCCTGTACCAGGATGCAGGCACGTGGGTTTCGGACGAGGTGTTCAGCGCCGATCTGGCCGCCGAAGGTCTTCTTGCTCTGGAGGCCATGGTCCGGTCCTCACACTCCGGTTCATGGGAGAAGGTCGGCAAACTGGGTACCCCCAACCGCGGGTAGAGCCGGGAGTGTGACCAGACCTCAGGAAGTTACGCACGGGGACTCGCAAGTTGAACGCCGGTCGTTTCGCGGGTCCGGCGGCTCCTGTCACAGCTCCGGGGCGCCGGGGAGCAGGCAGACCTGCACGGGAACGGCGCGTCCTGCGAAGTG
>CAIZKT010000321.1:0-2446 GCA_903933565.1 uncultured Victivallales bacterium
AGCCCATCCTTGACCGCCACTGTGTCAGGTGCCACAACCCTGACAAACATGCCGGCAGCGTCTGCCTGGATGGCGGACGGGGGCCGCTCTACTCCCACAGCTACGTCGCCCTCACGGTCCGCAAACAGTTCAAGGACGGCCGGAACCTGCCCAAGAGCAACTATCCGCCCTATTCCCTGGGGGCCACGGTCTCCCCGCTCATGAAGAAGCTCGACGGCGACCATCATGACGTCAAGGTTTCGCCGGTCGAGCGAGAGCTGATCCGCTACTGGATCGAAAGCGCCGCGGCGTATATCGGCACATACGCGGCACTGGCCACGGGCGCCATCGGCGGCTACCAGTTGAACAACCAGGTGCTCAACAACGACACGAAGTGGCCGGAATCCAAGAAGGCGGGCGAAGCGATCCAGCGCCGCTGCGCCTCCTGTCATCAAGGGGCCAAGCGCATCCCGCTCAACCTCACGGACGAGCGCGGCGTCTCCTTCTGGCGGCCGAACTGGGACGATCCGGCGCTGGTGTGGTCGCGCCACTTCCTCTTCAATCTCACCAAGCCTGAAAAGTCGCTGGTGCTTCTTGCTCCCTTGGCAAAGGCCGCAGGAGGGTGCGGTACCATGCTTAAAGATGGACAGCCTGTGGAACTCTTCAAGGACACGGCGGATCCGGACTATCAGGCCATTCTTGCCATGCTGCAGGCGGGCCAGAGGTGCTTGGAGGAGGTCAAGCGGTTCGACATGCCAGACTTCCAGCCTCGCCGGGAATATCTGCGCGAGATGAAGCGCTATGGCATCCTGCCTGCGGATTTCGACCTCGACAATCCGCCCAGGGTCAATCCCTACACGCTCGACCGTCTCTACTGGGATGCCTCTTCCCGCGATACGAAGGCCATTCCGGGCTATCGGCTCCTGACGGCGGACGTAGACACCTGCGAAGTGACCAAGCGTGACCGTTCGGGCGCTCCGGTCTGGGTGTACACGCAGGTGCGTCCGATTGACGCCTGGCCCCAGCCGGATAACGCGGTGCTCATCGCCTATCTTCCGTCGCCGCGCACAGGGAACAAAGGGGGCGTCCGACTCGTCTCTGATGCCAAGCAGACGCTCTTCGACTGTCCCTTCAATGACGAGATCATGTCCTGCCAGCCCCTGACCAACGGCAACATCCTGGTGAACGAATGCGGGGCGGGCCGCGTCACGGAGTTGACACCCAAAGGCGAAAGCGTCCGCAGCTTCGATGTCAAGGCCAAGGGCAAGGGGCATGCAACGGCGCGGCTCATCCGGCTCACACCGCAGGGGACAGTCCTCGTGGCCGAGTGTTACTCCCATAAGCTTCGGGAATACGACCTCGCCGGCGCCCTGCTCAAGGAGTGGGATTTCCAGATGGTCTACGGGGCCAGCCGGTTGCCGAACGGCCATACGCTGGTCTCCTGTTACAAGCCGGCCGCTGTCTACGAAGTGACGCCCGAGGGCAAGACGGTTTGGAGTCTTACGGCCGCTGACCTGCCCAAGGAGATGAACCTTGCACAGTTCGGCGAAGCTCAGCGCCTGCCGAACGGAAATACGCTGGTGGCCTGCTGTTCCCGCGGGGTCAAGGGTCCACGCGCCGTCGCCTTCGAAGTCACGCCTGACAAGCAGGTCGTCTGGAAAGAGACCGAGCCCGAACGTATCCGGGAAACCACGTCCGTGAAAATCATTCCGGAGGAGTCGGCCGTCGGCCGCACCCCGGTTGCCCGTAGCGCTCAGCCCTGAACGTCAGAGGAAGCCGCGACTGCATCGGCCTCCTTCCGCTGAGCGGTAAGAGGGGTGTCTACTTTTTGACGGCCTGACCTTTACGAGGCGGCACGTAGTCGAGGGACATGGCTTTGAAGTTGGCGAGGTCCTTCGGTTTAACTGTTGCAGCCGTGGGGCCAACCGTGAATTCAATATGGCCTTTGGGTGTGGCGGGTCCGGCACCGTTGATTTCGGTGAACTCGACTCGGATCTGGTATTTTCCGTCAGGAACAGTATTTCCCTTGGCGTCTTTGCAATTCCAGGCAACCTGTGTGGCCTGGTGGGTCTTGAGTGTCGCACCGGTAACGGCGTCAACTTTCGTGTCGCCCAAGGAGGCGATCCATTCGACAAGATGTTTTTTACGTTTGCCGGCATTCACGTGCAAGGTCTGTACCAAGGCGCCCTGACTGTCGGTCACCCAAATGGCGAGCACATGACGCGGGGCATATTTCCCCGTTGTCGGAACCGTCGTCACTGAGAAGTTTACGCTCGCGGCGTTTGTGGATAGAGTCCCTGCCGCTGTTGTGAATGCCAATAGAACGGACTGAAGTGCGATTAGAAAACAAGTCTTCATATTTCCCCCTGTGTTGGTCCTTCCCCAGAAACCATAAAGGGTGCTTATTATGCCGAGGCAGGCAAAAAGAGTCAACACCGTTCTTAGCAATAATTATTTCCGGGGCGCA
>CAIZKT010000322.1:0-2230 GCA_903933565.1 uncultured Victivallales bacterium
CACACCGTCGCGTTCTCAACTCAGCGTTAGCATACACCCGCCCCGCCGGGTTGTCTGCCGCCGCACTCACAGGCCCAGAGCGGTTCCGTTTTCCCAACGACCATCGGTGTTGGTCACCGGCACGGTGAAAGCGTGAGAGCGTGATTGCGTGAGGGTTAGGGCGCGTGTGCCGGCCGTCTGTCGCGCCAGGATAAGCCTGGAGAAAGGGGAAGCCGATGACCTGAACTGTCAGAGGCGAAACTTTCAGTGCAACCCAGTGGGTAGCGAATCCCACCCGGCAAAGGTTGGCCACCAGCCGGAAGCGAGTCTTGCCCGCCGAGGGTAACCGGAGCGCGGAAGCGTAGACAGCGAGTGCCTGTGCCGTGTGAATGAGCCCCGAAATCGGAATCCAACCGGAAGCCCGGAGTTTCAGACGAGTCCGGGCCGCACGCAAGCGCCGGAATGGCCTGGCGCGCGCGTTCCGGCGGGGTCGAAGAGCAGGGCGGAAGCACAAGGGGGTTGCCCAGGAACCTGGGAGAGCCTGTCGTCTCCACCCACACTGGCCGGATAAGACGGGGTGCAACCGGCTGACCAAAGCCACCCAGCCCCGGCGCCGCACCGCGCGCCGATCAGGGAGTGAACCAGCGGTGCGCCCAGGTGGTAACGGCGGCGCGAAGAGACCCGAAGCGCGGCCGGACGGACGGCAGGCAGTCGTAGTGCGCTCACAGTACCGGCGAAGCAGGCGAACCGCACCCGGCGGGAGCCTGTGGAGGGAAGGGGCGCATCGGGACACGGTTACCGTTGTCGGGAAACACGCTGGGAGCACCGGAATCCGATGGACGTGTGCACGAAACAACAACGGCTGGCTGAACTGGCGAGACAGTCGCCGCAGATGGCGTTCTCGTCGCTGAACCATTACCTGGATATGGACTGGCTGCGGGAAGCCTACCGCCGGACGCGCAAAAACAGTGCGCCCGGCGTGGACGGCGAGACCGCCGGGCAGTTCGCCCTGGAGCTCGACACACGGTTGGCGGATCTGCTGGAACGCGCCAAGTCGGGTCGCTACGTGGCCCCGCCGGTAAAGCGGGCTCACATTCCCAAGGGACCTGGCCAGACGCGGCCCATCGGCATGCCGACGTTCGAGAACAAGGTCCTGGAGCGGGCCGTGGTCATGGTCCTGGAACCGATCTACGAGCAGGACTTTCTGGACTGCTCGTATGGGTTCCGGCCAGGCCGCTCCTGCCACCAGGCCCTCGACGCCCTGTGGCGGGCCATCATGTCCATGGGCGGATGCTGGCTGATCGATGCCGACATCGCGAAGTTCTTCGACACCCTGGACAAGGGACATCTGCGCACGATGCTCGACCGGCGGGTACGCGATGGCGTGATCCGCCGCCTGATCGGCAAGTGGCTTTCGGCCGGCGTGCTGGAAGCCGGCGAGGTCTGGTACCCTGAAACGGGCACGCCCCAGGGCGGGGTCATCTCCCCGCTGCTCAGCAACCTCTACCTTCACGAGGTGCTGGACACGTGGTTCGAGCAGGACGTCCGTCCCCGGTTGCGGGGCCGTGCCTTCCTGGTCCGCTACGCCGACGACTTCGTGATGGGGTTCGAGCGGGAAGATGATGCCCGGCGGGTGATGGCGGTGCTGCCGAAACGGTTCGCCCGCTTCGGTCTGACCATCCATCCCGAGAAAACGAAGCTGCTGGAGTACCTGCCGCCGGAGCGTACCGGTCGGGCGGCTCCCAGCTTCAATTTCCTGGGCTTCACCCACCACTGGGCCGTCTCCCGCCGGGGCCGCCCCTACGTGCAGCGCCAGACACGCAAGGAGCGGCTGGTGCGCTCCCTGCGCGCCGTGGGCGACTGGTGCCGGCGGCATCGGCACCAGACCCTGCATGACCAGTGGCAGCACCTGCGGGCCGCACTGCGTGGCCACTACGGGTACTATGGCATCACCGGCAACCGCCGCCGACTGGACCGCTACTACGAGGCGGTTCGACGACTCTGGCACAAGTGGCTGGATCGCCGGTCGAACCGGCGGAATCTGGACTGGCAGCGCTACCAGCGCATCCTGGCCCGGTACCCGCTCCCTCCGCCCCGGGTGGTGCATTCCGTCTATGGCGCAACCAGACCCGTGACCTGAGGAACCGTATGCGTTAGTTGCGCACGTACGGATCTGTGGGGGACCTGGGCGGCAACGCCCAGGTCTACCCGGCCCACGAATCCACGCTTTCACGTTCTCACGCGCTCACCC
>CAIZKT010000323.1:0-16131 GCA_903933565.1 uncultured Victivallales bacterium
CCCCTGGTCATTACGCCCGCGGAGGCAGACGAAAGCCTCGCCATCATGGAACGGGTGGTCATGGGGCTGGAGGCCTGATGGAGTCGACTATGGACAACGCCGCCATCCGTGCCGCCATCGCGGCGCTGCTCCCCGAAGCCCAGGCCTTCCTCTGCGAACTGCTCCGCTTTCCCTCTACGCCGGGCCAGGAGCATGAGGCCATGATCTGGCTCGACCAGCGCTTCCGCCAGGCCGGGATCGCGGTCGAGCGCGCGCCCATGGACAACAGCCTGAAGCAGGACCCGGACTACTCGACGCCCGTTCCCGACCTCGACTACGCGGGCCGCTTCAACCTGCGGGCGCGCTACCCAGGCCGCGGTGGCGGCAAGACGATCCTGTTCAATGTGCATACCGATGTCGTGCCGCCCTCCGAAGGGCAGCCAAGCCCCTGGGAACCCCGGCTTGAAGGCGATACCATCTTTGCCCGCGGCGCCTGCGACGACAAGGGCCCCCTCACCGCCCTCTTCCTGGTGTTCCGTACCTTGCAGACCCTGCGGGCCGACCTGCCCGGCGACGTCCTGGCTCATCTGGTCTGCGAAGAGGAAAACGGCGGCAATGGCTCCCTGGCGATGGTGCGCGGCGGCGAGCAGGCGGATGGCTGCGTCGTGCTCGAGCCCACGGCGCGCCAGCTCTTCACCAGCATTCGTGGCGCGGTCTGGTTCCGCCTCGTCTTGCATGGCCGTGCCGGGCACAGCGGCCAGGCCGGACGCACCCGCAGCGCGCTGTTGATGGCGCGCGACGCCATGGCCATCCTGGAGACCTACCACGACGAGTTGCTGGCAGCCTCCCGCGGCTTACCGCTGTTTGACCCCTACCCGAATCCCATGCCGATCACCTTCGGCAAACTGCAGGCTGGCAACTGGCCTGCCGCGGCGCCCAGCCGAGCCGTCCTTGAGGGCGTCCTGGGGCTGCTCCCCAACAAGACTAAGGAGCACGTCTGCGCCGAGATGCGTCAGGCGCTCCTGGCCGGTGGCCGCTTCGCCGAGAGCGACTTCGAGCTGAGCTTCATGTATCGCCACGACTCCAGCGTCGTGGACCCGAGCCACGAGTTGCCGCAGGGACTGCTGCGGGCCGCCAAGTCCGTGGACGTGGCGCTGACCATCGCTGCCATGACCGCCAGTTGCGACGCCTGGTTCTACGCCAACCAGCTCGGCATCCCGGCCGTGGTTTACGGGCCCGGCACCCTGGCCGTGGCTCACTCGAAGGACGAGCAGATTGCCATGGCGGACATCGCCGAGGCCGCGGCCGTACTGACCCGATTCGTCCTGGATGCCTGCGGCGGACCCCCCTGCCGAGCTGAGGAGACCGATGCATGAAAGCCCTGGTCAAGACGCGTAAAGGTGTCGGTTTTATCGAAGTGCAGGAGATGCCGGAACCGACCCCCGGACCTGGCGAGGTCAAGATCAAGGTCGCCGCCTGCGGCATCTGCGGCAGCGACATCCACGTGCGCCACGACAACTTCCCCTACTGGCCTCCCGTCATCCTCGGCCATGAGTTCACCGGAACCGTGGTCGAGTGCGGTCCAAACTGCCGCACCTGGAAAGTGGGCGACCGCCTGGTGGCCGAACCCCACACCCGCGCCTGCGGTCAGTGCTACCTCTGCCGCACCGGCAATATCCAAATCTGCGCCCAGAAGCGCTCGCCCGGCTGGGGCATTCACGGTGGCATGGCCTCCTACATCTGCTACCCGGAAACCCTCCTGCACCACATCCCGGACAGCATGACCTGGGAACAGGCCGCCGTGGTCGAACCCACGGCCAACGCTGTCACCGATTTGATCCTGCGCACCCGGGTCGTCCCGGGCGATTTTGTGGTGGTCCAGGGCCCCGGCCCCATCGGCCTCATCGCCGCCCTGGTCGCCCGCGCCGCCGGCGCCCGCGACGTGGCGATCATCGGTACCCCCGGCGACGTCGCCTTGCGCTTTGCCAAAGCTCGCGAACTCGGCTTCCGCCATCTCCTCAACATTGCCGAAACCGACCCCGTCAAGGCCGTCCTTGACCTCACTGGCGGCCTCGGCGCCGAGGTGGTGGTCGAGTGCAGTGGCGCCCCCAAAGCCATCCCCATGTGCGTCGATCTGGTCCGCAAACGCGGCCGCATCTGCGCCATCGGCCTTACCGGTAACCGGCCGGTGGAACTACCCTGGGATAAGTTCCAGTTCAAAGTGGTCGACATCCAATTCTGCCTGTCCACCGAATACGAGAGCTGGGACCGCACCATCAGCCTCATCGCCAGTGGCGCGGTCCCGTCTGAAAAGGTGATCACGCACCGGGCCCCCATCGAGGGCTGGGAGCAGGTTTTCGACGACATCGAGAACCTCAAGGCGCTCAAAGGCATCTTGCTTCCCGACTAACCGCCTGAGGCTTCCTGCCGAGATCCTGCGGGAGCCCGGCTTCAGGGTTCAGGAGACGCGAGTTGATGCGATCTTCATCGTTGCCGCTGACTCTGCTTATCGCCGCGACGCTGGTGGGCTGCACGCTCCTGTACCCCGTGCGGGGGCCTGTTGTCCCCAGGCCTAACCAACGACAGTGGCTCGACGAACCCGCGGTGGTCAACCTGGTCACGCGCTATGTGTACGAGTGCCGTTTTGACTCCCGCCGCAACACCGCCGAGCGTCAGTATGCCGCCCGACTGCGCCATTGGTATAGCTTCGCCTCGTCCGGGGGCCTGGACGCCGACGGCGGCCGACGCGCCGTGAACTTCGTCCACCGGATTCACCTGGATGCAAAGGGCAGTCGGAGCCTGTGGAAGCGGGTCCTGAGTCTCGCCCGGCAACCCGCCCCTGGGCAGGACGGCCTCGCCTTGCCCGCCGAGGTGGAGTAGGCGCAACCCCCGAGACGCCTCCGGCGTGGTGTTCCTGGAGCCCGCGATGCCAAGCCCGTTTCGGGCAGGTTCGCGGTATCCCCCGAGACGCCTGGCCTCCCTGGAGCCCGCGATGCCAAGCCCGTTGCGGGCAGGTTCGCGGTATCCCCCGAGACGCCTCCGGCGTGGTGTGCCTAGCGCCCGGAGAAAGGAACCGCCAGCGACGCTTCAGGCCGGAGGCTGGCGCTCGAGACGGTCCAGTTCCACCAGTTCCCGGTAGGCGATGCCGTGCCCGCCGAACAGGTCCAGCGAGCTGCCCACGGTCACATCGAGGCTGTTCCGGCCTGACTCCCTGACCAGGTGGACATCCGCCAGGCTGCGCACGCCCCCGGCGTACGTCGTCGGTAGCGGCGTCCAGGCCGCAAGATGCTCGATGAGCACGCGGTCAACCCCGCCCTGACGCCCCTCCACGTCCACCGCATGAATCAGCAGCTCGCCACAGTCACTGGCCAGTTGCGCCAGAATCTCTGGGCCCAACACCAGCCGTGTCAGGGTCTGCCAGCGGTTGCAGGCCACCACGTACTCCTCGCCGCGGCGCCGACAGCTCAGGTCCACCACCAGCCGTTCCCGGCCTACCACCTGGCGTATCTGCGCCAGCCGCACAAACGAGAACTCGCCATTCTCGAAGAGGTAACTGGTGAGAATCACCTTCGCGGCGCCGGCGTCCAACCATTCCACCGCGTTCGCGGGAGTGATGCCGCCACCAACCTGCAAGCTCCCCGGATGCAGGCCCAAAGCCTCGCGCGCGCCAGCCTCATTGCCAGGACCCAGCATGATCACATGCCCGCCCTCAAGCCCATCGCGCCAGTAGAGATCGGCATAGAACGAGGGCGGCTGCGCACTCTCAAAGTTGGTCACCGTCGCCACCGGCTCACGGTCCGACAAGGTGCCGCCCACAATCTGCTTCACCTTGCCGCCATGAAGATCGATGCAGGGCCGAAAGCGCACAGAAAAACCTCTTTCAGAACGGGAAATGACCAACACTGCAGAGGTTCGAAGGCTGGGGTCCCTCACCCGGGCGTCACGGACCTCACTCCGCCGGCCACCAGGCCCGCAGCTTGGCGGGATCTGCGATGGGGGCCTCCTGCACGGCGCTCCAGGTCTCGAGGTACTCGGCTACACTGCTCGAGCGGGCCCAGGCGTGGTACTCGTCCGCCGCCAGCGCGGCCTCGGCGTAACAGGCAAACTCGACATAGCCCGCCCCCCGACCGAGGTCGATAGGGGTAAAATCACGGGTGTTGAAGGCCTTGACGTAGAGCAGTATCTCGGCCTCCGGGGCGTAGCGGAAGACCTTGGTGATGTGCGGGAAGGCGGTCACGAACCCGACCCCCTCGTCGGCCCCGGCACTGAAGCGCCGGACAAACTCGGCCGACGCCAGGCCGCAGTGCGCCCACTCATAGCGCTCGGGCTGGTCGCGCCCGACGATGCTGACGAAGTACACCTTGAACCGGCTCCGGCCATCGGCCATCACAGCCATGCTCCGGTCCACGATCCGTGCCTGATACGGACGACAGGGGGTAACCTTCATCTACAGCTCCCGCAACTGGTCCCGCAACCGTGCCGCTTCCTCGTAACGCTCCGCCACAATGGCCTGCTCCAGCTTCGCTTTCAACTCGCCCGCTGGGTCCGCCGCAGCGGCAGCGGCCGTTGCCGCCGGCTCACCCTCTGGGTCGAGAACCACCCCAGCCTTGGCCATCACCGTCTCATCCACCTGTATCGCCGCCCGACAGCGCAGGGCCAAGGCCAGGGCGTCGCTGGGACGCGCGTCAACCGTGATCCGCCCCGCGGGCCCGTCCAGATGCAGTAACGCAAAAAAGGTCTCATCCCGCAGTTCGGTGACCTCGATCTTGACCAGCGTCGCGCCAAGCTCGGCCAGAACATGGCGGAATAGGTCGTGAGTCAATGGCCTGGGAAACTCCATGCCATTGAGTTCGAACAGGATCGCCTGCGCCTCACCACTGCCGATGGCGATCGGCAAGACGCGCTCCGTCGCCGGGCTCTGCAGCAGAACCACAAAGCCGGCTTCAGTCATCGAGATGCCACGGATGCTCACCTCAATCATGGCGCTGCCTCATCTAACCACCCCAAACTAGCGCGGGCCGAAAACCGTGATAACCGAGGCCACGACCCACCCAGGCCTGGAACCTCCCGCCGAGCCTTCCGCACGCGGGCGGCCTCGGCCGCATGCCCTAACTACGGAGAACTGCATTTCTGCACAGGTCATCGTGGCTTGCCACCTGTTCCTTCAAAATATAGCCGGTCGCCCTAGCTCTTGCCATCCTGGCCGCCACGGCGGGGTAATGCCAGTCGAGGCATTCCCCTGACGTGCGCCCCGGGCTTGACACCGCCATGGTATCGGACCATTTTAGGCGCTCGGTTTACGGCGGTAAGCACTGGCCCCGGCTCGTCCTAGGAGGTTTCCTTGAGCGACCGTGTTCGCATCCTGGTCGTGGACGCTGATCCCACCCGTTTGCACAGCGCCGCGCGTCTGCTGGAACAAGCGGGCTACAGCGTGGATCGGGCCTCCAGCGGCGCGGCGGCGCTGGCGGCCGTCCAGAACCAGCCACCAGAGCTGCTCTTGCTGGCGTGCGACCTGCCGAGTATTGACGGCCTTGAGGCCTGCCGCCGAATCAAGCAGGACCCGGCCCTGGCGGATACCTTCGTGGTAATCGTCTTGGCCGCCACGGCAGAGTGCGACGGACGGGCAGAGAGACTCGCGGCGGGAGCGGATGCTCACATCCTCCACCCTGTCGCCAACCGCGACCTGCTGGCGCACGTTGATTCGTGGGTCTGCATCCAGCGTCTGACCCGCGCCCTGCGGCTGCAGGTCATAACCGAGCCTAAGCGGACCGAGGCGGCGCTAGCGCAGCAAAGGCATCTACTCAGCTCAATCATGGAGAGCTCTTCGGAGGCGATCTTCGCCAAGGACCTGCAGGGGAGATACGACTCCATCAACGAAGCCGGAGCGCGCATGCTTGGCTACCGGGCCGCAGAGGTGATCGGACACACAGACCTGGAGTTACTGCCCGCGGCAACCGCTCGTCAATTCCGGCAGACGGATGAGTGGGTCATGTCGACCGGGAAGGTTTACGAACGCGAGGAGATCGGCGCCATTGGGGGCAAGACCTGCGTCTTTCAGGCGCGTAAGGCGCCCTGGTTGGACCCCTCGGGCAAACTGCTTGGTGTTATCGGCATCTCCAGTGACATCAGCGAGCATAAGCGGGCCGCGGCGGAGAAGCTCACCCTCGAAGGGCAACTCCAGCAGGCGCAGAAGATGGAATCGATCGGCCGTCTGGCGGGCGGGGTGGCGCACGACTTCAATAACCTGCTTATGGGCATCATGAACTACGTCGAGTTGTGTAGGGACGGACTGCCGCCCGCGCATCCCGTTCGCGACTACCTGGACGAGATCAGCCTCGACTCGCAGCGCTCGGCGGACATCATCCAAAATCTCCTCGGTTTCGCCCGCAAACAGACCATCGCACCCCAGGTGCTGAACCTGAACGACGCCTTGGTGGACATGCTCAAGATGCTGCGGCGCCTGATGGGCGCCGACATCGCCCTGACCTGGACGCCGGGCTTGAACCTGTGGCCGGTCAAGATCGATCCCAGCCAGACCAACCAGATTCTGGCGAACCTCTGCATCAACGCCCGTGACGCCATCTCCGGGGTGGGAAAAGTCACCATCACGACGAAGAACGTCAGCGTCGGCCTGACCGCTGGCGCGGCCCATCCCGGGGTAGCTCCAGGCGACTACGTGCTGCTGGCCGTCGGTGACGACGGCTGCGGCATGGGCAGGGATGTGCTCGACCACATCTTTGAACCCTTCTTCACCACCAAGGAGTCGGGTAAGGGAACCGGCCTTGGGCTGGCCACCGTGTACGGCATCGTCAACCAGAACGCGGGGTGGATCAACGTTCAGAGCGAGCCGGGCAAGGGGGCGGTGTTTACGCTCTACCTGCCGCGGGCGACCGTGACGGCCGCGACCGTGGCGCCCCCGGCGGCCTTGCCGCATGGCACGGAGACGATCCTGCTGGCCGAGGACGAGAAGTCCGTCCGCCTCACCACCTGCCGGTTTCTCGAACTGCTCGGCTACACCGTGCTGGCGGCGGCGAGCCCAGAACAGGCATTGTGCCTGGCTGGCGCGCACGCCGGCCCCATCCACCTGCTCATCAGCGACGTCATCATGCCGGGCATGAACGGACGCGACCTCGCCGTACAGCTTGCCAAGCAGCACCCCAAGTTGAAGAACTTGTTCATGTCTGGCTATACCGCCGACGTGATCGTCCACCGCGGGGTGCTGGACGTGGGCATGCAGTTCCTCCCCAAGCCTTTCTCGCGCCACGAACTCGCCCACAAAGTCCGCGACGTGTTGGATACTTAGGCGGCTCCATGAGCTACAGTACCGGCGCCTCTATTCGGATCTCGCCTCTCATCCCGCAATCTTAACCTGACGGCTTACCGGCCGCGAGTCGGCCAACACGGAGAGCACAGCATGGGCATGCGCTTCAGACAGATTCATCTCGACTTCCACACCTCGGAAAAGATTCCCGGCGTCGGCCGCGAGTTCAGCAAAGCCAACTTCCAAGACGCCCTGCGACGGGGGCACGTGGACTCCATCACGGTGTTCGCCAAGTGCCACCACGGCCTATCCTACTACAACACCAAGGTAGCCACCGCGCATCCGTACCTTGAACAGCCGCTGCTGCCTCTGATGATCGAGGCGGCGGCCGAGATCGGGGTCAAGACGCCCATTTACATCAGTGCCGGCGTCGACGAGCACATGATTCATCAGCACCCCGAATGGGGCGTCAAGGCCGCCAACGGCACCGGCTTCAACCCGCTGGCCGCGGGCTTCAAAGCACTGTGCTTCAACACGCCCTATCTGGACTACCTCTGCGCCCAGATCGAGGAGGTCGCCGAGCTTTTCCCCGGGCACGGTATCTTCCTCGACATCATCGGCCTGCGGCGCTGCTTCTGTACCTGGTGCATGCGTGGCATGGAGCAGGAGGGCGTAGACCCGCGCCAGGACGAGGCGGTCGTGCGCTACCAGTATCGGGTGCTGCTGGAGTACCACCGCCGGACCACCGCCGCCCTGCGTCGGCATAGCTCGGACGCCCCCATCTTCCACAACGCCGGGCACATCTCCCGTGGCTGCAAGGACATCCTGCCTTGGTTCACCCACCTCGAACTCGAGTCGCTACCTACTGGCGGCTGGGGCTATGATCACTTCCCCGTCTCGGCCAAGTACGCCATCACCACCGGCTTCGAGTTCCTCGGCATGACCGGTAAGTTCCATACCACCTGGGGTGAGTTCGGCGGCTACAAGAAGCCCGTGGCCCTGCAGTACGAAACCGCTCACATGATCGCGCTCGGGGCCCGTTGCAGTGTCGGTGACCAGCTTCATCCCAATGGCCGTATGGACCTGGATACCTATGACCTGGTGGGGGCTGCCTACGCCGAGGTGGAACGGCGCGAAGCCTGGTGCGAGAACGTCACCCCGGTCAGCGAGATCGCCATCCTCAGCGAGGAGGCCATCGACTCGCGCTTCACCGCCGCCCGCCACGACCAGCTCGGCGATGAAGGCGCGGCCCGCATCCTGCTCGAGAACCAGCTCCCCTTCACGGTCATCGATACCGAGGCCGACTTCAGCCCGTACCGGCTGATCATCTTCCCGGACCGTATCCGCCTGGACCCGGCCCTCGCCGCCAAATTCCGCGCCTACCTGGCGGGGGGTGGCCGCGCCGTGCTGTCGCACCTCAGCGGCATGGCCCGTGATCGCGAGGTCTTCGCCTTCGAGACCACCATGGTCCCCCGCGGCGAAAGCCCGTGGACCAACGACTTCATCCTGGCGGGGGCGGCCGTGGCCGAGGGGCTCGTACGCAGCCCCTTCGTGACCTACCGCAAGGCCATGATGGTCGACCCGGGCAAGGCCGAGGTCCTGGCCGCTGCCTGGAAACCCTACTTCAACCGCGACTATGACCACTTCTGTTCGCATCAGCACACGCCGTACGAGGGTGACGCGGGCTATCCGGCCGTGCTGCGCGAGGGGGCCGTGATCTACTTTGCACACCCGATTTTCAGCCTCTACCGCGCCGTCGGCCAGCCACTCTACAAACAACTGGTCATGAACGCCATCAAACAGCTCCTTCCCGACGGTCTGCCGGTCACCTCAAACCTGCCGTCGACCGCGCGGCTGAACCTGATGCGGCAGGGCAGCCGGCTGGTACTGCACGTCCTGCATGCTGTTCCCGTCAAGCGCGGCGCCAGCCCGCACAACCCCAACAGCAGCATCGAGGTCATTGAGGACCGCATGCCCCTGCATGACGTGGACCTGAGCCTGCGGGTCGAGGGCAAGGTGCGCCGGGTGTTTGATCCCATCTCCGGCGCCGACGCGCCCTTCCACCAGGTCAAGGACCGCGTCAACCTGCGCCTCGCCCGCGTCGACCTGCATGAAATGCGGGTGCTGGAATAGGCCGCGGGCGGTCCACCGCCGTCCGGTGGAGATGCGGTGGGCCGCCACCGCCGTCCGGTGGAGATGCGGTGGGCTCCACCGCCGTCCGGTGGAGATGCGGTGGGCTCCACCGCTGCGCCTGAGGCCAGGCGCCTCTCCAGAAGATTGGAGCGGCCGCGGCTCGCGGCCACTGCCCACGAGGCCGTGGGCGGTCCAGAGTCGGTGGAGATGCGGTGGGGGCCACCGCTGCGCCTGAGGCCAGGCGCCTCTCCAGAAGATTGGAGCGCCCGCGGCGCGCGGACACAACCTATGCTAATCTCGCCTGACATTCTCTACGTGGACAACCATCTGCTGGCGCTAAACAAGCCGGCGGGGCTGGTGACGCAGCCGTCCGGGGCGCACGAGGACAGCCTGGAGTCGCGCGCCAAGGCCTGGGTCAAGCAGACCTACGCCAAGCCGGGCGACGTCTTCCTGGAGGCGGCACACCGCCTCGACCGACCGGTCAGCGGCGTGGTGCTGTTTGCGCGCACCAGCAAAGCCCTGAGTCGGCTGAACGAGTCCGTCCGCCAGCGCGATCTCCGCAAGCTCTACTGGGCGGTGATCGAGGGCTGCCCCGCCCCGGCCCAAGGGCGTCTGGAACACTGGCTGGTCCACGATTCCCATCATGCTCGGGTCGTGCCCGTCGGCACGCCCGAGGCACGCCTGGCCACCCTGGACTACACCGTGCTGAAGACCCAGGGCGGACGGACTCTGATCGAAGTGCTGCTGCACACGGGCCGATATCACCAGATCCGGGTGCAGTTGGCGCACAGCGGCTGGCCCGTCGTCGGTGATGGCCGCTATGGCGCCCGCACGGCGTTACCCGGCGAGGCCATCGCCTTGCATCACCGCGAGCTTACCGTGGACCATCCCGTGAAGCACGAACCGCTCACCTGCACTGCTCCTTGCCCTGACGCCGAGCCTTGGCGCTGCTTCGCGGCCAGGCCGTGACACTCGCACTCGTCAGCCCCGCTTGACGTTTCCGCATTCTTCGCTAACTTCAGGCGCTGGACGCCGACGGGACCGCAACAGTTGAGCCGTACACAGTGACGAACGGAGGGGAGTGAACATGACCCACTTCAACGTCTACGTCGATGGCAGCATCGTGGGGCTGTACCTGGTGGCGACCATGGTGGCGGGGCTCGCCGTCCGCAAGTACGTGGGCAAGGTGGAGCACTTCCTGGTTGCCGGGCGCGAGATGAACGTCTACCTCGGCATCGCCTCGCTGGCGGCCACCGAGTTCGGCGTGGTTACCTGCATGTACACGGCCCAGAACGGCTACGACAAGGGCTTTGCCGGCGCCGTGCCCGGCCTCGAGATGGCCCTGGCCATGTTTGTCGTCGGCTGGACCGGCTTCTGCGTCAAGCCCTTACGCGACGCCGGGGTGATGACCATCCCGGAGCTGTTCCAGAAATGCTACGGCCAGAACATCCGTTGGTTGGCCGGCGTGGTGATCGTCCTGGGCGGACTGCTCAATATGGGCGTGTTCCTGCGCACCGGCGGCGAGTTTCTGGTGCTGGTCTGCGGTTACGACCTTAATGCCACGAGCGCCGCGCCGGGGACGCTCATGGGCTGGGTGAGCACGCACTACCTCGAGATCGCCATGACCGTGATGCTGGTGATGGTCGCGGCTTACACCATCATGGGGGGCATGCTCTCGGTGCTGGTCACCGACTTCCTCCAGTTTATCGTCATGAGCGCTGGACTGCTCGCCGTCACCATCCTGATCCTGGTGAACGTCGGCTGGGACAAGCTGGTCTCGGCCGTCAGCACACATTACGGCGCTGGCGGGTTCAACCCGCTGTTCCACGACAAGATGGGCTGGGGCTACGTCATCTTCAACCTCTTCCTGAATACGGCGGCGGTGCTGACCTGGCAGACCACGATCGCGCGGCTTCTGGCCGCCAAGGACACGAAGACCGGGCAGCGCATCTACACCCGCACCAGCTTCTTCTTCGTCTGCCGCTTTCTCATTCCCGGCATCTGGGGCATCGCGGCTCTGGCCACCCTCTCGCCGGCCATGGTCGGCGACAATACGCTCTACGCCATGCCGAAGTTCCTGAGCACCTTTGTGCCGATGGGGCTGATGGGAGTGCTGATCGCCGCGATGCTGGCCGCCGATATGTCCACCGACTCGTCCTACATGCTGTGCTGGGGCGGCGTGATCTACCAGGACATCATGGGGCCCTTCCGCAAGACCCAGTGGAGCGAGAAGCGCGGCCTGCTCTGGAACCGGATGATCGTGGCCCTGATCGGTATCTTCCTGCTCTTCTACGGGCTCTGGTATCCCCTCAAGGGCGATCTCTGGACCTATCTGGGTATCACCGGCACGATCTACCTGGCCAGCATGTCAACCCTGCTCATCGCCTGCTGCTACTGGAAGCGCGCCAACAACTGGGGCGCCGCCGGCGCCATCCTCATCGGGGCCGCCATCCCGGTCACCTATCTGGTCCTGCAACAGCTCACCCCGGTACAGGCGATCAATGCCGCCGGCGTGCCCCAGGTGAATTCCCTGGGAGCACCCGAGATGACCTCCAGGATTGACCAACTCATCGGGCCGTACTGGTCCGGCATCTCCGCCTACGTCCTGGCCGGCGTGGCCATGGTCGTCGGCTCGCTGCTGAAGCCCCAAACCAAGGAACAGGTCGCGGCCTGAACCAGGCCTGCACAGGAGGGATAAGCCCATGTCTGGCATTGCCGAACACTGGTTCTGGTGGCTGGTCACCATGGCCTGTGTGGTCTGGTACTCGACCATCACTATCTACGTCGCCGTCAAGGGCACCGCCGACATCAAAGGCATGCTGAAGCGCCTTGCCGACCAGCAGCAGCCCTAGCCGCGAGAAAGCGCTCTGGCCGCGAGCCGCGGCCGCTCCATCCCCCGGGAACGCCAACCGTCGGGTCCTAACCGTCGACGCGGAAGCGGTCCGGCGACGGCCGCAGGCGCTCAACCCGGGGGCGACTCTGCCTTCCGCTTGACCCCTACCGCGCCGGAAGTCGGAAGACGAGGCAGCCCACGTCGCGGGGTTCGAGGTCTACCAGCACCACCCGCCGCCCGGCCTGCTCGCGGGGCTCCAGAGCGCGGCCGTTCCAGGCATCCAGCACCTGGCCGGCGGCAGGCATCGCGGCGGGCACCGGCATCGCGGCGACCGTGCGGCGGTGTCGCGCGTTGTAGAGGGTCATCACGATCTTGTCCGGCGTGGGGAAGAGGTTGGCCAGTACCCCCGGCGTCAGCGTCGGCTGCAAGGGCGTGGGCGTATCCGTGGCGAAGGCGTCGCGGTGCTCGCGCAGAATGGCATGAGCCCTGCGAATCGTCTCGAGAGTGGGCGGCGCGAACCAGTCTCTGGCGGTGCCCTCAAGCCAGATGCCTTCGCCGTTGAAGAAGGTCCACTTCACCCCTTCAGCCCAGCTTCCCATGGGATGATCGCAGACGAGAATCTCGAACGTCTTGAAGGACGGGATGGCGAAGCGCAGCGGCAGCAGTGGTGCCAGGGGCCGTGAGCCGCGGCAATGGTTCATGTGGTAGCTGAAGCTGCCATCCATGTATTGAGAGTTCACATCGCAGGGCACTTCCTCGTCATAGAGCACGACCCCGGGCTTGGTGGCGGCCAGGCGTTCGCGGACCAGACGGGAGAGGCCGCGCTCGCCGAGCATGGTGCTGCCGGGGACCGGGTGTCCGTGCTCGGCGCTCCAGCAGTCCTTCTCGGGGTTGGCGAAGCCGAACTGGTCGAGGTACATGCCGTCGACCTCGAGTTCGCGCACCCGGGTGGCGTAGGTGTCCGCCTGCACCTCGCGCCAGGCTGGCACAGCGCTGCAGATCATCATCTCCGAGCTCTGCGGCCAGTAGAGGGGTTTGCCATCCCGGAGCCGGATTTGCCACTCCTTGCCGTGGGCCTGGCCCAGGCGGCCCTTTTCTTCGAGCAGGTAGCCCTCGATGTAGAGCCCAACCCGCGTGCCCTGGCCCTGCACCTCGGCGATGGCCCGGCGGAGGGCCTCGGCGCCGCCCTTCAGGTACGAGTCCAGGGGCGAGAGATCGCCGCTGCGGCCATAGACGCGGCCTACCCCAGGCAGGCTGCCCCAGTCGAACAGGTGGATGTACTCGATGCCGCCGAACTGCTCATCGCCCTCGGCGATGGCTGCTGACAACGAGTAGGCGCCGGTGCGGGCGTCGTAGAGCGCATCATGGCCATGCAGAAACCGCTGGCGGAAGTTATAGACATCGCGAAACCACGCCTGTCGCGGCGTCAGCGGCCGGTACCACTCCCGCACCCAGTCACGGTAGGTGGTGAAGGCGGTACGCCAGTCGCCAGCCGTGATGCCGAGGCGGGTCGGGGGCCCTGCCAGCGTCCCCTGCGGGGCCACCTCGCGGGCCCCCGTCTCGACCCACAGCGTGATGCCGGTCGGGGCCTTCTGCATGCCGTAGTCGCGCTGCATGCCGTCCACCTCCAGGGTGCGCAGGTAGACGCCATGATCGGTGACCGGGTTGAAGGCGCTCATGACCTGCAACGGGAAACGGCCGCCGTAGCGCGCCTGCTGCCAGAAGGGCTCGTTGCCCAGGCGGTTGCCGACGCAGGGAAACCAGTACCACTGGTTTTCGGGGATACGGTCGCCCAGCAGCAGCGGCCCCAGCCGCGGTCCCGACAGTCCAATCTGCTGGGGCTGCGCGCCGCCATTGACCACGGCCGCCTCCAAAACGAACTCGTCGCCGGTCTGCCGGTGCGTGAGCCGCAGTTCGAGGGCCGGGTCGGCGCAACGGTAGACGGAAGTCCCCACATCGCCTGCGACGCGCTGGAAGCGCTCCGCGGGCAGGCTCTTGCCGCCCACGCTGACGCTCCAGAACCCCAACCAGCCCTCGGCCTCCGCCAGGCCCAGCAGCGCGCGCACCGCGGCCTCGGTGGCAACCACGCGCCGGTCGCTGAGGCGAGACAGGTCAGGCAGCGCCAGGTCAGGATCCGTCGTGCGAGCCGTTCCCGGATTGACCGTTGCCGCCACGACCACGAAGGCAGCGCCGGGCGAGTTGTCGGTGAGCACGAGTTCCGCCACCGGCCGTTGCGGATCGGCGAAGATACAGAGCGCCTGCGCCCCCTGATCGACCCGAAAGGCCCGCTCGGCCGAGAGGTTGCAGGGAAAGCTCCGTTCGCTGTCGCCGTCGGCGTAGCGCAGTTCAACCGAAAAGCGGTCGATCTCCGCCACCGAAACCAACTGCCGCTCGGTGCTGTAGACATCCTCCTCGGCGCCGCGGAACAGCCCGAGCAACAGCAGATAGACCTCGGAGACCTTCTGGTTGATGGGAAGGCGAATCGTGCCGCGCTCGCGGATGCCGCTGGCCGGCACGGAGTCGGCGGCGGCAGGCAGGGTAAAGGGCACTCCGCCAACCCGGACCGTGGCGCCGTCCGGCCAGCCCGTCAGATCCTCGGCTCGGATGACCTCCAACAGCGGCAGCCGACCGCTTGCGGTGACCGGCAGCGCGGCCAAGGGCGGGTCGAACACTCCCGTCTCCGCCAGCAGGTACTCCAGCGCCGGCAGCGACTCCGTCTGGGTCGTCAGGCCAAGACGAGACACTTCCAGCCGGGCCTCTGCGCGCACCGCCTGAATCTGCACGGCGAAACCGCTGACCCCGGGCAGTTTCCGGGCCCGCTCAGGCAGGGCGACGGTCAGCGTATGCCAGAGCCCATCGTGGCGCAACTGCGACGGCATGATCACCGGGGCGTACTGACTGCCCACTGCCGCGGCCGTGCCCATGATGCTGACGGCGTAGTCGCTCTGCGGCGCGGAGCCGGTGCTGCGGTAGCGCAGCGTGACCCCGGTGTACCCGGCCAGGGGCAAGCCCGGTTCGAACAACCAGCTCCACTTCATCCCCCTGCCCGGCGTCGCGACGCGGAGCAGCACCCCGGAAGCGGAGCTCTCGGCGGCGCTGTCCGCGGCCGGGTTCGCCAGCCAGCTCGGTCGCGCTTCCCAGGTCGAGGTCGCCAGATCCGCCCACCAGGCTGGCATCGTGGCGGCGCTCGCAGCCCCGGGCTTCTCGCCGACCCGCTTCGCCTCGGGCGGGGGACGCTCGGCCAGACGCAGCAGGCTGACCCACAGCCGCGCTGACCCCTGGGCCGCCCGTATCTGCACCGCTACCGTGCTGAACCGGCCCCCCAGCGCCACCTCGCGTAAATCCACCACCAGCAGATGCCACTGCCCGTCTGCCACCGCGTCCGCTAACCTGAACGGCCGCGTCTCGCGATCGCTCCTATCATTGATGTACACGAGGTAGTTATCCGACCCCGTCAGCAGCCCCTCGGCACGGTAACGCAGGACCAGAAAGGGGCTGAAGTCAAAGGTGGCCGGCGGAAAGGCGTGGGACCACTTCATCCCGCCACCGCCAGCGGGCACGCTGAACTCCAGCGCCTCGCCATCTCGCCGACAGGCCGCGCCGGGCGCCGGGTCCGTCTGCCAGGAGGGCTGCGCCTGCCACGCCTCGGCCCGTTCGAGATCCGCCGCCCAGCTCCAGTCCAGCAACGACTCCTCACGCGCCGCCAACCCGCCGGCCGTAACCGCCAGCCAGAGCCCGAGCTTCAGCGCCTTACTCAGGCGCGATCTCCGCCGGTCGCACTTCATCGCCGTGTCCTCTCGCGGGGTTATCAGCTTCAACTCGCGCACCCATCCGCCGCCTACCATAGCCCAGTCAGCCCCAAATTCCGCCGGCTCCAGGGCGGGGGGGCAGGGCTGTTTCAAGAAACCGGGCTGGGCGTCGCAAC
>CAIZKT010000324.1:0-2141 GCA_903933565.1 uncultured Victivallales bacterium
GAGAGGCGCCTGGCCTCAGGCGCTGGCCGCGAGCCGCGGCCGCTCCATTCCCCTGGAGAGGCGCCTGTCCTCAGGCGCTGGCCGCGAGCCTGCCGGGGCGGGTCGAATCGCTTCGCCCTCCAGAACGTGTGCCAATCACGCCGCGGCTTGCTCCACTTGCGCTGGGCGCGAGCACGCTATAGTCTAGGTGTACCCGTGGCGGGTTGGTGGACTCGTACAGGACGCACGGTGGGGACCCTCATGATACCCGCGGTCAAACAACGGCTTGATGAAGTGCGCGCTCTGTGCCGGCGTTTCGGCGTCGCGCGCCTGGAGTTGTTCGGCTCTGCCACGCAGCCAACGCAGTTCGATCCGGCGGACAGTGATCTGGATTTCCTGGTGGAGTTCGGCGTGCTCCCACCCGGCGGAAATGCCGATGCGTATTTCGGGTTGAAAGAGGCTTTGGAGGGGTTGTTCGGGAGGCCCGTGGATCTGGTCATGACACGCGCCATACGCAACCGCTTCTTTCTGCAAGCCGTCGCCGGACAGCGGGAGTTGCTCTATGCAGCCTGAGGCGGCCAAGTGGTTGGAGGACATGCGCCAGGCGTGTGAGCACATCGCTGCCTTCACCGCGGGGAAGACGCTGAGCGACTACGACGGTGACCTTCTGCTGCGTTCGGCGGTGGAGCGACAGTTTGAGATCATCGGCGTGGCCATGAACCGCCTGTTACGTATAGCCCCCGACCTCGCCGACCGCATCGCCCAGTGCCGACGCATCATCGCCTTTCGCAACATCCTGGCGCACGGTTACGATGTGGTCGATGCGGCGGTGGCCTGGGACATTGCCCAGCGCGACCTCCCGGTTCTGCTCGTGGACGTCACCCAGCTTCTTGGAGAAGCGGGGCCCGGCTGCCCCCCGTCCCTGTGAACGCGCCAACCCCAGCCACCCCCGACTCCTATGCCACCTGCCCGAGCCTCATCCGCCGGGTACAGGATCGGGACGAGGACGCCTGGCGCGACTTCGTCGAGTTCTACTCCGGCTTGCTGGCCGGCTGGGCGCGGGCGGCAGGTTGCCCGACGTCGGCATTGCCCGACGTCTGCCAGGAGGCGCTGGTCTGCCTGCTCAGGAACCTCGACCACTTCGAACCGCGAACGCAGCCAGGCTCGCTGCGCGCCTATCTCAAGACCCTCGTCACCGCCCGCGTCCGCGATGCCTACCGTCGCTCGCGCCGCCTGGTGACGGAGACTGACCTCGCCGCACCCGGCCACGACGGCACCGGCCCGCCCAGCCTCGAGCACGTGGCGCCGCTCGACACCGCCTGCGAGTTGTCCGCGGCCGACGAGGACCGCGTCTGGCTCAACGCCCTGGTGGCGCAGGCGCTGCGCTCGGCCTTCGGCAAGGTCGAGACGCTGACCTACAAGGCCTTCTGCCTGTATGTGCTCGAAGGCCTGCCCCCCGAGACGGCCTGTCGGCGACTTGGCATCGAACGCGTCGGCACGCTCTATCAGCAGAAGAGCCGCTTCCTGCGTCTGGTCCGCGACGAGATAATCCGTCTGCTGGCGGCCGTGGACGACCCGGCCCTGCGCGCGGCGGCGCCGCGACTGGGAACCCCGGAGGTCATCGGTTGGATCGAGGAGGCGGTGCGCGACCGCCCGGATCTGCGCTTCACGGCCGGGGTGACCGCTGGCACGGTAGGCGTCAGCTTGGCCGCTGTCCGCGAGGCACTGCGGGTCTTCCCCGACCTCGGCGCGGGCGACTGGCTGCTGGGACCGGCCTCCGAACCGCCACTGCGGATCCACCTCGATGAGCGGCCACGCTGGCGCCTGGGCGCGACGGCGGCCGATGTACGGATCACCGGTAACGGGGTCTCCGGCTTGCACTGTACCCTCGCCAGGGAAGGCGGCGATTGGGTGGTCCGGGACGCCGCCAGCCGTAACGGCACCTGGGTCAGTGGCGCCCGCGTCGAGACCGCCGGACTGCACAGCGGCGATCTGCTGCGGATCGGCGACACAACACTGCTCCTACTCCTGGACGGCGAACCGCCACCGCCTGCTGGCGGGCCGTGAGCCACCGCGGTTTGCGGGAGATGCGCTGGGGGGCCACCGCCGCGCCTGAGGCCAGGCGCCTCTCCAGGGGAGTGGAGCGGCCGCGGCTCGCGGCC
>CAIZKT010000325.1:0-5926 GCA_903933565.1 uncultured Victivallales bacterium
CCGCTGCCGCCGCGGCGGGCCCCAGGCGACCCAGGGCCCAGGCGGAGACCGTCTGGACGTTGCCGCACCAGTCGTTCGAATTCAGCGCTTCGGCCAGGGCCGGCACCGCGGACGCCGCGCCCGGACCGACGAGCCCCAGCGCCTTGGCCGCATTCCAGCGCGCGCCCATCCCCGCATCGGCCAGCGCTGCCGTCAAGGCCGGAATGGCCGCCTCAATCCGCGGCGCCAGCTCGACCAGGCCGTGGACCGCATACTCGCGGGTGTTCACATTCGGGTCCTGAAGCTGGGTCAGCAGGGCCTGGATCCTGGCGGCATTATCCTGGGCCGGCGCCACGCCGGCCACGGCCAGGAACGCGCCGACCGTCAGCCAACGGCCGACTCGGCTAGCCAAGGCGATTCGGGGTGCAGTCATGTCTTGTTCCCTCGATCTGTGCCTTCATTCTCCGCGAGTCCAGGTGCAGGGCACGACGCAATCCAGGTCGCTATCGCTGCCGTGGCCGCCGCGCTTACCGCCCGGGGTCGGGTCGGGGATGTCGTGCTGACCGTGGTCCGAAAGAACAAGCATAGCGTAGCCCAGGGCAGTGAGCGCCGCGGCCAGGCGCCGCAAGATGGCGTCGGTCTCACGCAGCATGGGCCTCACCTCAGGCGAACTCGGACCGTAGGCGTGGAAGACATCATCCACACAGCCGAGCTGGGCGATGAGGAAACGCGGCCGACTTGCCTGGGCGAGCTCCATGATCTTGTCCGCGACCGCCGCATCGGCATGCTCCTCCACGCAGCCGCCAAGGTCGCTGTTGCGGGCCAGAAGCTGACAGCCGGTGTAGCCCTTGATCCCGATCCCGGCACTCTGGCCCCCAGCCCGCCGCACCACCTCGAACAGCGTCTCGCAAGCGAAGGTGTCGTTGAAGCTGCCAATGCCGTGTCCCTGCCGGTCGGTGCCGGTGACCATCGCGGCAAAATTCACCGGCGTGATGGAGGGCATCACCGAGCGCAACGCCAAGCTGTGCCGGGCATGTAGCGAGCGCAGGAATGGCATCTCGGCCTGCCAGAGCCCCCAGGCGTACTCACCCAGGGCATCGGGAGCCACAATCGCCACCCGCTCCGCCAGGCCGCCCTGAACGATCTCGGGGATGGCGCTGCCGCTGGCTTGCGCCGGTGACGGCAGGCCCAGGAGAGCACTGACCGTCGGCGCCACACAGGTCATCGAATACTGCGCAGTTCGCATGGCTTCCCTCTCCCTAGGGCTCACGCGGGTTCCACGTTGGCCCTCAACCAGGCACCGTACTCAGGCTCGGACAGCTCTCCGGCGGCGAGGGCAAGGGTGCGCAGCGCCGCGTCCACCTCAGTTGCCGTGAAGCAGCAGCCGTTGAGTTCCAGGAAAACCACCGCCAGCACGAACCCCGTGCGCTTGTTGCCGTCAACGAAAGGATGGCTCTTCACGATGCCGACGGCATAGCTCGCCGCGAGGTCGAAGAGGTCCGTCTCTCCGTAGGCGAAACGGTTCGCCGGTCTGCCCAGCGCCGCCGCCAGCAGCCCCTCGTCGCGGAGGCCTGACAGCCCGCCGAATTGCGCCAGCAGTTGCTCGTGCAGAATGAGCACCACCTCCGGCGCGATCCAGAGCGGTTCGTTCATCGGGCCAGTTCGCGTAGCGTGTGGCGGTAGCGCTTCATCACGTCCTGTGCCACGGCGAGCTGGCGGCTGACCTCGGCCCGCGTCGGCGACAGCCGCAGGCTGCCGTCGGCGGCATCGGTCACCGACACCGTATCGCCCGCGCCGGCGTTCAGGTGCGCCAGGGCCTCGCGTGGTAGAATCACGCCCACCGAGTTGCCGACCTTACGGAGTTTGAGTTCCAGGATCATACCCGCAACGTAACCACGAGAGTTATAACCTGCAAGGCGGTGACCGGCTTGCTTGTCGGCAGGGCTTCAAGAAACGACCGCCGTCGTCCCCTCGGCAGTGAAAGCGGCGTCGCCGGGCCGCGGCCGCGGCCCTCTGCCGCACGCAGTCCAGATCGCGCCTCGGTCATGTGGACTGCGTGCGGCAAGGTCGCCGACGGCGACCGCGACACCGCTTTGGCTTGGCGCCTGTGCCATGCCTGACGGCGTGTGTGCTCGAGCAACCCGACACGGCAGGCAGACCACGGGTCACGCTACAGGGGAGAGCGGAGAAGCGCAGGACCATTGCCTACCTTGTGTTCTGCCTCAGTTTCGGCACCTGGTTGCAGGCCGCCGATCCGCGGGTCTCGAATGTCCAGGCGCAGACAGTGCGCCCCAACCGCTACTGCAACAGCGGGGCGGCCCAGACGGCGTGGTCGGAGTTGATATTGTCCCCGGCGTCGGTGGTGAGCAGGCGCAGCCGGGTGGCCCCCGCAACGGGCACCTCGAGCTCCTGCGCCTCGCCGCCGCGCAGGATAGCGCTCTCGAAGACCTTCTCCCAGGCGCCGTTGCGCTCGAGTTCGACGATGAAGATGACGGTGCCGTTGGGTTTGACCGCATCGTCGACGCCGACGGTGGCCTTGAAGGTCAGCGCGCGTTCCAGGCCGCCGTTGAGATCGTAGACCACCTGGCCGCGTCCGCCGCCTGGGGCGGCTTCGGGGCAGAGCATCAGGCTCTGGTCGTAGGTCCGTCCAGCGAGCGCTACGGAGCCATCGCCGGCGTAGTTGCGGTTGAGTTTGAGGCCGCCGTGGGCTTTGGCCTCGACGGCCGGCAGGCCGACGAGCGACACCCCCGCTTGCGGTCCCAGGTGGTTGACGGTGTAGGTCGCCGTGGAGACGCCGGAACGCTCCCCGCCGACGCTCGCGAAGGCCACCGCCTTGAGGGTGCCACCTTCCGTGACTCTGAACGGCCCCCGGTAGAGCGTCGAGGCGGTGGTGGGCTCGGCGCCGTCCAGGGTGTAGCGAATCTGCACCCCCGCCGCGCCACGGCCGGGCTGCAAGCGGATTTCCTGCTCTTCGATGAAGGCCCGCGAATCCGGGTTGATGACTGGGTTGCCCACCGGCAGGCTGGGCCGGTACGGGTCCACGCGCAGCCCGATCTGCTCGAAGGGAATAGCCTGGAAGCCAGGGAGTTGCTGTTGCACGGCAGCGATGTCCTTGAGACGGAAGTCGAGGGTCTCGGGGCTGACGAAGCCGGGGTCGGTCTTGAGGAAGAGGTTGTCGGCCACGCTGCCGCTCTTGGTGACTTCCGGGGCGAGGGACATCGGGCCGCTGCGCACCATGAGATTGTGCTGCACCACGTTGCCCTTGGGCACGGCCGGCTCGTCTTCCCAGAGGCCGACCAACTGGGGATAGCGGCTCTTCCAGGGCTCGTCCCGGTACGGCACCTTGTCCAGCAGGCCCTTCATGGTGGTACCGACATGGTAGCTGGCCCAGTTCATGGCGCGGTTGTCGACGTGGATGGAGATGGGGCAGTCGATGATGAGATTGTTGCGGATCAGGTTGTCGCGCCCGCCGCCGGCCAGGATGGCCCGCGGAATGCGGTAGAGGATGTTGCCGAAGACCTCGACGCCGCATTCCATGTCGTCCAGATAGACGCCCATATTGCTCACCGCACTCCCGCCCAGGATATCATGGAAGAAGTTGTAGCGAATAATGTTGCCGCGCCAGGTCCAGTCCCGGCCCTGATGGATAACGCCGGAGTCGTCCGCCTCGAGACAGACGTTGTAGACCTCGTTGAACTCCACCACGTGGTCATTGCCGCTGTAGGCGAGCGCCTCGTGGATGGTATCGTGGATGAGATTGTGCGACATGCGGCAGCCGACGCCGTTGAGGCGGATGCCGTTCTGGTAGGTGTACACCAGTTGGGCAAAGTGATGGATGTGGTTGTTGTCGGCGTAGTGGCCGCACGGGGTGAGTGTGGCGCGATCGCCGCCGCTGAGGCTGATGCCACCGACGCCGAGGTTATAGAGGTCGCAGCTCTGAACGCCATGCCGGGCGCCGCCCTCGACCCGCACCGCCAGCCGGGCCAGGTTGCGGAAGGTACACCCCGCCACCACGTCTTCCGTCCCGCCGCGAATCTGCACGCCCTCCCCCCGGCTCACCTCGAACACGAGGTTGCGGAAGGTCACGTAGGAGACCTCGCTGAGCGTGGCCAGCGGCTCGGTCAGGAGTGACAGGCTCGCCTCGTTGTCCGGCAGCGCCCCCGGCGGCCAGAAGAAAAGAGTCCAGGCGTCGCGGTCCACGTACCATTCACCGGGGCTGTCCAGCTCGCAGAGCGCATTCATGGCGTAGTAGCGGGCGTTCTTGCGGTAGCCGTAGTGGTGGTAGGGCGGCGCCAGGTTGATGGTCTGGCGCGCCGGGTCAATCGCCTCGACCTTCTGGCGCCGGTCCGACCAGTCCCAGAACCAGTAACCGTGCAGCCAGAGGTCCGGCTCTGTCAGCCAGCGCTGCGGCCGGTCGCCGCTATAGGTAAACACCCCAATCTTGTCACCGAGGACGCCCTGGATCCGGTGCGGCGCGCCGCCGATGACCTCGGCGATGCGGGCCCAGCCCTGGTTCGGCCAGCGGGCCAGGGTCATGCGTTGACCCGCAAAGAAGAGCTCCGGCGAAGCGGCGCCGTCCGCGAAGCGCGCCGCCCACTCCGGGCCGGGCTCAGGTACGCCGCACTGGCTCAGGCTGACCTGGCGGACTTGCCCCCTCGCCGCGGGGTCCAGCCGCGCCAGCAGCACTGGGTCGGTGACGGGGACGAAAGCCGCGGGCGGCAGGACCATGCCTCCCAGAAGCCGCGTCTGGGCTCCGACAGCGCCGCGGTAGACGATCGGGGCCGCGGCGGTGCCAGAGTCCTGCGCCTCGAGCACGAAAGTCTGCTGCCGCCGGTGGATCCCGGCGCCGACCCGGATCTCGATCCCGCCAGCGGGCAGGCCGGACTGCTGTTTGAGCTTACGGATTTCGTCCCGCGCCCGTTCGAGGGTCGCAAACGGCCCATCGGTCTTGGCGGGATTAGGCTCCGTCAAGGTGCCGGACCAGGCGTCGTTGCCCAGGGCGGAGACGCAGTAGGCGACCTTGGGTTCAGGCGCGGCGGCGCCCGCCGCCTCCGCCGCGGCCGACGTCAACGGCTGCGCCAGACAGAACGGCAACGTCACGACTCCGAGCATTCCGAGAGTAGGTACTACCCAGCGCATCTGTCGTCTCCAGGCTATCCGTGTTTTCCGGCGGCAGGCCCGAGTTCGGGGTAACGAAAACAGGTGACCACGTGATCGTTGACCATTCCCACCGCCTGCATGAAGGCGTAGCAGATGGTCGGGCCGACGAAATTGCACCCCGCCGCCTTCAGGTCGCGGCTCATGGCGTCCGATGTCGCGGTGCGCGCCGGCAGCGCTGCCAGGGTCGGCCAGGCGTTCGGCTGGGGTTGGCCGTCGACGTAGCGCCAGAGATACGCCGCGAGTGACCCGTGCTGGTCTTGCAGGCGCAGGACGGCCTGGGCGTTCTTGATGGCCGCCTCGATCTTCAGCCGGTTTCGGACAATTCCGGGGTCGCCGAGCAGCGCCGTCACCTCGCTGGCGCCGAAGCGGGCCACCAACTGCGGGTCGAAGCCGGCGAAGGCGCGTCGGTAATGCTCTCGCTTGCGCAGGATGGTGAGCCAGCTCAGGCCCGCCTGGGCGCCCTCCAGGATCAGAAACTCGAAAAGCCGGTTATCCGCGTAGGCCGGAACCCCCCACTCCTCATCGTGGTAGGCACGGTAGAGCGGATCGGCGCCACACCAGCCACAGCGCTCGCGAGGACTGTCGTCCATGGACCGTTACTCCCGGAAAAACCGATCACAGACCGTACCGCGAGACGAGCGGGGCGTCAAGATGGAGGGTGGAGCCGCGCCATGGAGATGCGCTGGGGGGCCACCGCCGTTTGGTGGAGATGCGGAGGGCTCCACCGCCGCTTGGTGGAGATGCGGTGGGCTCCACCGCCGCTTGGTGGAGATGCGGTGGGCTCCAC
>CAIZKT010000326.1:0-2505 GCA_903933565.1 uncultured Victivallales bacterium
CTGCCCACCCAGCCCGCTGGGCTGGGCTGAGGGATTGCCGCACCTTCGGCGCTGATGCGAGCATGCTTACCCAGCGCGCTGGGCTGGGCTGAGGGATTGCCGCACCTTTGGCGCTGAGACGGGGGGCCGCGCCTCCTCGCCCAGCAGGCGCGGGCGGTCGAGGCCGACCACATCTCGTGCGCCTTCGGGCGCGTTTGCGTAGCAGGGTGCGAGTCCCTGCCGGAGACACTCTGCGCTCCGTACTGAACTGTAACTGCGTGGCCGTGATGCCAGGTGGGGAGCAACAGGAAAGGAACTTCCGGGCCGTAGGTTGACGAACCCGTTTCGGTCAGGTGCTGCGGTGAGACTTCGAGAACTGCGCGAAACCCATACCCGCGTGGAGGAATGACACTTCCGCAAGAAGGTCGAAGCGCGGGAAGCCTGTCGGGCGAAGAGGCAGAGAACAGAAAGCTGCGGCAGGGCGGCACCGGATGGCTGGGGACAGCACGGAAGGAAACGCAGATGCGTGAAGAAGGGAGATCCCGCCGGGGGTCGAGACCCGACGGGAAGTCAGAGCCCGCATAGTAGCGGTGAAGCGCCGTAACGGGCGTGGAGCGAAGGCGGGGCAGGAAGATGGATGCGTGATGACCAACCCGCCAGAACAGAGCCCCCCGACAGTGGCGGCAACGCCTGCACAAGGGAGAGAGGTCCCGTCCCGCTGGGACTGGACCGAACCGGCGGTTTGGACAGAACGCATGCTGACGGCTCTGGACAACGGAGTGAAAGGAGGCAAGTGGTTCAGTCTGATTGACAAGGTATGGCATCCGGCGAACCTGGAAGCGGCCTGGCGGAATGTGCAGGCCAACGGGGGCGCTGGGGGAGTGGACCACCAGACGGTGGCGCGGTTCGGCCGTCATCTGACTCAGGAACTGGCGAGTCTGGGCGCGGCGCTGCGGGAGAACCGCTATTGCCCCCACGGGGTACGGCGGGTCTACATCCCGAAGCCGGGCAGTCCGGAGTTGCGCCCGCTGGGCATTCCGACGATCCGCGACCGCGTGGCACAGGCGGCACTGCGGCAGGTCATAGAGCCGATCTTCGAGGCGACCTTCGCCCCCACCAGTTTCGGCTTCCGGCCGGGACGGGGCTGCAAGGCGGCTCTGCGAGAGGTCGTGCGCCTGCTGGACGCGGGGCACCTGTACATCGTCGATGTGGATATCCGCAAGTACTTCGACACTATTCCGCATGAGCCATTGATGGCTCGCGTGGAGGAACAGATCGCCGACGGCCGCGTGCTGACGCTGCTGCGGCAGTTCCTGGTGCAGGGCGTGATGGAACAAGGGCAGTACACGGAGTCGGTGGCGGGCACCCCCCAAGGCGGAGTGATCAGCCCCCTGCTCGCGAACGTGTACCTCAACCCGCTGGATCATCTGCTCATCGCCCAGGGCTACGCGGCGGTGCGATACGCTGACGACATGGTGATCCTGTGCCGGACCCGCGCGGAGGCTGAGGCGGCTCTGGAGCTGCTCGGCCAGTGGCTGACAGTCGCCGGTCTGGAGCTGCACCCGGAGAAGACCCGGATCGTCGACCTGACGCAGGCCGGGGCCTTCTTCGACTTTCTCGGTTACCGGTTCAAGCGCACGACGCAGCGGATCCTGCGGTTTCCCCGCCCCAAGAGCGTGGCCAAACTGCGGGATACGGTCCGACCGCTGACCCGGCGCACCAACGGCCGCTCCCTGACCGAGACCATCGATCGTCTCAATCCGGTACTTCGCGGGTGGTTTCAGTACTTCCAACACTCCTGCTCCAATGTCTTCCCCAAACTCGATGGCTGGGTCCGCATGCGTCTGCGCTCTATCCTGCGCAAGCGACAGCATCGACAAGGACGAGGGCGTGGCCTTGATCACCGGCGCTGGCCCAATGCCTTCTTTGCGACCCATGGGCTGTTCTCACTTACCGCAGCCCATGCCGACGCCTGTCAGTCCGCTCGGCGGTAAACCATCAACTGGAGAGCCGGATGCGGGAAATCCGCCTGTCCGGTTCGGAGGGAGGGGCGGCGCAAACCAATGCGCCGTCCCTACCCCTATCATGGGCGGCGCCGGCGGTCGAGGCCGACCTCATCTCCATGGGTGGCGTCGGCAGTCGAGGCCGACCGCGTTTCCACGGGCGCCGGCGGTGCTTGACGGCTACCGGGCGCGCCGGTGGCGGGCGTCGCGTTCGGTGAGGGTGTAGGTCTGGCAGGGCTTCAGGGTGTAGGCGTGGTACTTGCCCGAGGGGTAGAAGACCTCGGCCTTGACCTTGCCCGAGTAGTCGCCGAGGCCGAAGTGCAGGGTGAGGGGGTCCTGGTTGCCGCTGTTGCCGCCGCAGACCTCGCGGATCTGCACGCGGTCGCCGGCGGTCACCCGTACCCGTGCCCCGATGGCCGCGGTGTTGGAGCCGTTGCCACCGCGCACGGTGAGCTTCAGCCAGCGGTGGCTGTTGCCGGGGTTGCGATAGAGACGATTGGCGGCGAAGAGGTCGAGGTCGCCA
>CAIZKT010000327.1:0-4082 GCA_903933565.1 uncultured Victivallales bacterium
AGGCGGTCAGCGCCGCCGGGCTGAGCTGGTCGCTCTTGCTGACCAGGACGATGTCGGCCTCCTCGAGCTGCTTGCGCAGGATGTAGGCCGCGCTCGGGTGCAGCCCGGCGCTGCCGCCGTCGAGCAGACCGGCCAGCCGCGTCGGATCAGCCAACACCGAGAGCGGCGCGGTCACCAGCTCGCGGCGGAAACCCGCTTTTAGCGGCTGCACGATGGTGGCGGAAAGATCGGTGCAACTGCCGACCGGCTCGGCGATAAGCACGTCCGCCTCAGCTTCCGCACGCACCTTGGACATGGCGTCGATGAGCCCCTGGAAGTTGCAGCAGAAACAGCTCCCGGCCACCTCGGCCACCTTCACTCCGCCGTGCGCCAGAAAGGCGGTATCCACCAGTTCGGGGGCCTGGTCATTGGTGATCAGTCCGGTGCGCAGGCCGCGAGCAGCCAGGCGCCGCGCCGCCTCCCAGAGCAGAGTCGTCTTGCCGGCTCCCAGGAAGCCGCCAACCAGAATCAGGCGTGTCGTCTTCATGGCGCTGCATCTCCTGGCGCGGACTGCAAACCTGGCGCGGGCTCGGGGGCCGGACGCTGGCGGGCCAACAGAACCTGGTAGACCGCCGCCCCACCGAGCGCGCCGACACAGGGGGCGAGGATGTAGACGGTGAAGAAGCCGCCACGCGGGCCGGGGATGGCCACGCTGCCCCAGCCAGCGAACCAGGCAAACAGCCGCGGCCCGAAGTCCCGCGCCGGATTGAAGCCCGCCTGGGTGAGCGGTGCGATGATGGAGATGTTGAGAGCCAGCGCCAGACCGATGCAGACGGGTAGCAGCGCCCCGCCGGGGCCGGCCGCGTTGGCCCGGTCGGTGAGCGCAAACACGAACAGCGCCAGCAAGGCAGCGCCGACCCCCTCCCCCAGCATGGCCTGCCAGAGAGTCACATCGCCGTTGGCCAGCAGTCCGGCAGCCACCAGGCCGGGATTCGGAAAGTACTCGCCGTAGACCATCGCCGACAAGACGCTGCCCGGACACCCCCGCACCAGCCCGTGCGCCCGCTCAAAACGCTCGATGACCCCGTGGAATAACCCGTACAGCAACGCCGCGGCGCAGAAAGCCCCCGCTAGCTGCGCCAGCAGGTACGGCGCCACCCGTCGCCGCGGGAAACCGCGGAAGGCGGTGAAGGCTAAGGTCATGGCCGGATTGAGGTGCGCCCCGGAGATGGCGCCCGCGGTGTAGATCGCCAGCGCCACCGCCACGCCCCACACCAGCGCTACCAGGCCAAGCCCCGCATGCGTCTCGCTCAGCAGCGCCGTGTGGACCACGCCAACCCCGAAGAACACGAGCACAAAGGTCCCCATGAACTCCGCCGAACAGGCGCGCCGGAGGGTCTCTTCGGTCTTCATGGTTTGACCTCCGGCAGGCTGCTCCGCATCAAGCGCAACAGCTCGTCAATCCCTTCCCGATAGCGCGCCAGCGACTCAACCCAATGCCGCAGGCAGTCGGTGCCATCCGCCGTGATGGTGAACTGCCGACGGGCAGGACCGCTGTCGCCGAGCTGCCAGTCGCTGCGCACCAAGCCCTCGACTTCCATGAACTTCAGCATGCGGTAGATGCCGCTGGCATCTGGCTCCAAGCCGTCCTGGAACATCCGCAGCACGCCCAGGCGCTGCGCCAGGTCGTAACCGTGCGTCGGACCGCTCGAGAGCACGGCCAGCACCGCCGGGCGCACATGCTTGCCCAGGGTCTTGCCGTTACACGCACAGTCGACTATGTCCATTGCTAGACCTCGTCACCTAGTGGATAGACTCCAGTAGTTCCAGGAGTAACATGCCTGCCTCGGGCGCGGGGTTCAACCTTACCTCTTTGAAGAAACCATGAAGTCGCGGGGACGGCTCGCGGGCGCCGACGCATCCGCCGCGGCGGACCACTCGCCCTCCAGCGCGGTTTGGGAGGCGTTCGGCGGGTTCTGCAAGTGGGCTACGGCGCTTCGAGCACCTCGACCTGCAGGTCATCGAGGCGCAGGTCCGCCGTGATTTCCGGGTCGGGATCGCCGCGTTCGACGGCGAGGTCGACGCTGCCGGCGTTGGCCGGGATCTCGCCGGTGCCTTGGAGGTGCTGCCAGGTGCCCAGAGCGGCGAGGTCGTAGGATTCGGTGGTCAGGTTGGTGATCCAGACGTTGTCGGTGCCGTTGAGGCCGAGCTTCAGGTACGGACCACGGCTGCTGCCCTTGATCTGGTCGACGCGCAGCCAGCCCGAGAGCCGCACCCGGCTGCCCGGGGGCAGGCCGGCGGGAAGCCGCAACATGGCATAGTTCCAGGTGCCTTTGGAGGTCCCCGTGAGCCGCAGCGCCTTCGTACCCTGGTGCGCGCCGTCGGACACGACCTCGGTGGTGACCCCGGCGATGCCGTGCCAGGTGCTGGGGGATTCGCCTTCGAAGCCGTCCTGAAACACGGTTGCGGGGGCGTCGGCAACCGCCTCAGTGCGGAGTGCGCACAAGCGGTAGCGGCCGGCAGCGTCACGACCCTCGATGCCGAGGCGGATGGGACGACCACTCCCGGGGTCGGTCATGGCAACCGCGAGGCGGTACTCGCCGGCGGCAAGGCCCGCCGGCAGGCGCAGGCACAGGTTGGCCGTCTGCTCTTCGCCCGGCTGCCACTGGGTCGTGGGGGTGCGTGGGAACACCCTCTCGCTGAGCACCGCGTTGCCGGCGCCATCGAGGAGGGACCAGTCGAGGGCATAGCTGGCGTAGCACGGCGCGATGCCGTCGTTGCGCCAGGTGGTCTGCAGCAGGACGCGGGTGGGCCTGCCGGTGGCAACGCGCAAGCTCGTCGGGTGTTCGAGTCGAGTGAGGACGAAGCGGTAACCGAAACGGCGACCGGCGGCAGTCAGGAGCTCGCGGACCTCGGCCGGGGCCCGGCGATATTCCGAACCGCCGAAGAGGTTGGTGTTGAGGTAGCTGACGGGCGAGCTCATGGCCTTGTCGAGAGAGGCGGCCACGTCCCAGCCCTTCTTCACCATGTCGGTATAGCTGCTATGGAATTCGAGGTTGCAGATGACGCCGCGGCGGGCGTACTGTGGATACAGCCACTCTTCGCAGTTGTAGCTGGCGCCCTTGGGGCCGAGTCCGTCCTGGCGGAAGTGCAGGCCGCGCAACGCGGCATAGTCGTTGATGGTGAGGTTGTCCGGGCCGCCGATATTGAGAAAGACGCGCGTGTGCGGGAAGGCGGCAGCGAAGGCGTCGATCACCCGCCGGTAGGCCTGGACGTAGCGGGCCTGGGTGTAGCCGGTCGCCTCGAGCTGCTCCGAGGTCCAGCGCGCCAGATGCATCTCGCCCCATTCGCCGATGCTGCCGATGTCAACGAACTCCAGCCCCTCGCGGCCGTCCAGGTATTGCCCCAGCGCCTTGATGAAGGGCAGCTGCTGCTCCAGGTAACGCTCATCCCAGAAGGCGGGGTCGGTCTGCATCTGGCCGCGGATAGCGCGGTGCGGCACGCCGGGCACGCCTTGGTCGAAGACCCATTTGGGGGTGACGAACTCCTTGTTCGAGTGCATGTTCTGGCACATGACCCGAAAGGCAACCCGTTTGCCGTGCGTCTTGACCCAGGTGTCGAAGCGCGGGCCAAAGACCTCGTCGAAACGGGTGACGCCAGGCTCGGGGTTGACGTCGGACCAGTCGAGGCGGTAGTAGGCAATATCACAGAGGTCCATGAACCATTCGTCCGCCTTGACATCGAGCGGCGGGTACTGCAAGTACAGCCCCATCCCGGGGTTGAAAAGGACCTCGTGGCTGGGGGCGGGGATGAACTCGGCGCGGGCCGGAGCCTCAGCGGCGCCCAGCGACAGGCTGCCGAGGGCGAGAAAGCTCAGGGACAGGGCCACGAAGGGGGCATTCATGAAACGGCTCTCCTGGGCATGCGGTTACGGAAATCGTCACCGCCGTCAACGTAGCCGGACCCCCGCCGCGCTGCAAGACCCCGCGGCCGTGGGCCAGGCTGTTCTAAGAAAGAGCCCCCGCTCGATCTGGCAGGCGTCTGCCATGAGGCTGCTTGCCGCCTTGGAGCCCGCGATGCCCAGCCCGTTTCGGGCGGGTTCG
>CAIZKT010000328.1:0-10439 GCA_903933565.1 uncultured Victivallales bacterium
CCCCGGACGGCGGCTGGACAGGCCGAAGATCACGGTCAAGTTTCTGACAAGCAAGCCCCTACGGAACTGACGTGCGCCCCGATCCCCTCTTCGTCCTTGCACAGTGGACGCCGCCGCGGTACTCTTGTAGGCCCAGCGAGAATGCGAGGGTTCTGTGGTTGCGCAGGTTCGTCGGATGGGGTGAGTCAAGCGCGTGAGCAAGTGGTTGACAAGACTGGCCGCGAACCCGGTCGTGCTGGCGCTGGCCGGGGCGGTGGCCGTGTGCGTCTACCTGGGCGTGCTGGTGGATCCCTCGGTCTTTTACGAGCACGGCGACTACTTTCCGGCCTTTCACTATGGGCTGGAATTCCTGCGGCCCTTCCTTTCTCGACCCGGTGGAGCAAGCCAGTACGTAGCCGCCTATCTGGCTCAGGCGTGTGCGAACCGCTGGCTCGGCGCTGGGGCGTTCACCGTGCTGGCACTGGGGCTGGGGTGGGGCTATGGCCTGTACCTGCGCTATGCCGCAGGGAAGCGGGCCCTGGGCTGGGGGTTCCTTCCGGTACTGGCCAGCGTTCTGGTGTGGACGCGGTACGGGTTTGGCCTGGACTGCATCACGGCTCTGGCGCTGGCGGGGCTGGGCGCGGCGGCGTATGCCCATCCCTGGATCGGCTCCCTGGCGTCGTGGCGCCGGGCCGGCGTCGCGATCGGGCTGCTGGGGGTGGGCTACTGGCTGTGCGCCGGACCCGCCTACGTGTGCGTCCTGTCGATCTCGGCGGTCGAGTATCAGCAGCGGCGGCAGGCGAGGCTAGCGGCGCTGCTCTTGCTCTGCGGTCTCCTCCTCCCGGTTGCCCTCGGATGCCTATATCTCGGCCTGCCGCTGCCGGAGGCAGCAACGCGCCTGCTGCCCTACAGCGATGCATCCCGGCTGGAGGGTGACTTCGCCCTCTTCCTGCTTTACGGGCTGGCGCTGGTCCCTGCCTTTATGCTTTTTCTGAAGCGTGACCACGCCGCGACCGAGGGCCGCGTCGCAAGACGGTCTCGTCTCGCTCAACGTTTCGGCTGGGGCAGGCTCTCGCCGGGTTGGCGGGCGCTGGTCGGGAGCGGCGCCGTGGTGGCGCTGGTTGCGGCCGCCTGGTCTCCGGGCAGCGCCCGGCGGATGGCGGTGATGCAGCATTGCCGTTCCCGCGAGTGGGAGCGTGTTTTGGTCGAGGCGGCGAAGCTACCGAGCGACCGTTTCACCCTCGATGTGTCCTACGCGGTCGATCTGGCGCTCTACCACACCGGCAAGATGGGAGACTCGCTGTTTGCGTTTGCACAAAGCCCGCTGAGTTTGAACCTGGGCATGGCCTTTGCCAGTTGTTCGAATGCGTACTACTACTCGGAACGGCCAAAATCGGTATTTTACATTGGGCCTGCCAACCTGGAGATGGGCCTGGTCAACGAGGCGGAGCACGTGGCCCATGAAGCCCTGGAGGTCTATGGTCCTCACCCCTGCATCCTTAAGCAGCTCGTCCTGGTGAATCTGGTGAAGCGCCGTCCCGAGGTCGCCAAGATCTTTCTGCATGCCCTCTGCCGAGACCCGGTGGCGCGAAGCTGGGCGAAAGCTGGGTTGGCAACCCTGGCCCGTTCTCCAGATGAACTCATGGACGGCGAAGAGGTCGCCAGGATACGGGCAAACCTGCCCTCGCGCCAGGACAGCAACGTCGCCATGCGACCGCTGGAGGAGCGTTGCCTTGCCCAACTCGAGGAGAACCCCCGGAATCGGATGGCCTTTGAGTACCTGATGGCGCAGTACCTGATTGCGCGTAACTTGGAGGGCTTCATCCGGGCCCTGCCGCGCACCGAGGCCTTCGGCTCTCCCGCCCTGCCCCGGCATTACCAGGAAGCCGTGCTGCTGCATGAGGTCCGGACAGGCAGGGAGGTCCCGCGGTGGAGTTCTCAGGTGAGGTCCGAGGTTCGGGCGGAATTCAAGCAATTCGCCGCTGTCGTAGCTCCTTCCGGCGAGCAGACGGACCCCAGTCGGGCGCTGGCAGCGGCAGGCGCTTTCATCAATACGTACTTTCACTACTACGTGTTTCGGCCAGCGGGGTGAGCCTGGGCAGGCGGAGTCCTGAGACGCGAAACCACAACCCAGACGGAGGAATCGCCATGCGTAGCACGACCCGGCTCATACTCCCGCTGCTGGTCGCTCTGGCCGTCGCCAGCGCGACGGCCGGAGCGGAGGCGCCGCCCCGCATCCGGGCCGTGGTCCCTGCCGAGGTATTCCGCCCTGAGCTCGGCTTCTGCTACATCGCCAGCCTGGATTTCGGTGAAGAGGGCGACCGGGAGACCGGAAGTACCTCGCAGGTGATGCTGCTGGAGGACGGCAAGGCACTGGGCCCCGCTCGTGCCCTCCATGATGACATCCGCAAGCTGGGTGCCGGGCGCTACTCGCACTGGACTCGTACCGGGCTGTACATGAGTGCCAGCGACAACTCCGACCCGCGCTCGAACGGCCGCCTTTACGAGATTGTCTCGGCCAACCCGCTGAATGACCTGTCGGGGCCCCTGGTGGCCAGTGGCGCGGTGCATGAGCATACCGAGGTGATCACCGCGGCGCGCCACGCCTACACCGTCCGCCTCGGCGGCAAAGTGGACTTCGAGAACGGCCGCAGCCGACGTAGCGATGGCTTCCGCGTCGCCTTCCAACCGAACCTCTCGGTGACGATCGCCAATCTCGGCGACACGCCGGTACGCTGGCCCAAGCTGATCGCCAATGACCAGGGCGACTGGGGCACGCTCGAGAGCCTGGTGGCCGATTTCACCCGCGGGGCCACGACCCAGCAGGACAAGGCGCTGTTCATCTGGGAGAGCGCCCGGCAGAACCGCTACCACAGTATCCCCCTCTTCCCCGACGATGAGTTCCACGATCCCGTGAAGCTGTTCAACTCGTACGGGCTGAACCTTTGCGACGATGTGGGCTACGGCAGCGCCGTCATCTTCCTCGCCGCCGGCCTGGGCAAGCCGACCAACCCCGAGGACCCCTTTGTGCGCGCCCTCAACGGCCATGTGCAGGGCGAAACCATGGTCGACGGCACCTTCCAGTTCCTCGACATCGACGAGAGCGCCTTCCACCTCGACCGCGATAACGCCGCGCCCCTCAGCGGCGACGCCTGCGCCCAGGACCACGACCTCGTCCGCCGCGAGATCTACTACGGGCCCGAATTCGGCGGTTGGGACAGCAGTGAACTCAACGCGGCACTGTTTGGGCCGGACGACACCCGGGTCAGCCTCTTTGTGCAGGGGCACACCATGGACTACGTCCTGCGCCCGGGGGAGCAGGTCGAACTGCGCTGGGACAACCTCGGCAAATACGCCTGCTACAGCAAGGAGTGGGACCTCAAGCCCTCGTACTTTGGCAACTCGAAGCTGACCTACGTGCCGAGGCTGACGGCGGCGGCCTACCGGGAAGGCCTGGCGGCGGAGCGCGACCTCGTGGCCGGTGAGGGCCCGGTGGCCTTGGCAGGAACGACGCCCGAAGCGCAATTGGTGTACGAGGTCAAGTCTCCCTGGGTCATCGCCGGCGGCACGGTACAGGCCGGGTTCGTCGGGGCCACGGCGCTGGACACCTTCTCCGTCAGCCTCCAGCTTGGCGAGGCGGCGCCGAAACGGCTCTGGCAGGGCAGCGGGCCTGGCCAGGTGAGCCAGAAGGTGTCACTCGACGAGGCCTTGCAGACGCATCTCGCCCCCGCCAAGTATGCCTACAAGGTGATCGTCGGGCTGCACAGTGCCCCCGGCAGCCACGGCAGCGGCCTGGCCGAACTGCGCCTGGAGACCGATGTCATGGCCGCGCCGCTCTCACTGCCCCGCCTGCGCCTGGGGGACAACCCCATGGTCTACACGGACCTCAACGACGGCCCGCGGCGCGTCTCGATCACCCAGCGCTGGCAGGAGTGCGACGACGTCACCATCCCCGAGCCGCCCGCAGCCCCCCTCTCGCCCACCCCTGGCGCTACCCTGCGCGAAACCTTCACTACCTTCGCCTGGCCGACGGCCCCGGGCGCCCTCTCCTACCACCTCCAGGTCAGCCTCCGGCCGGACTTCCGCGTGCCGTACCGACCGAACTACGACGTGGTCATCAAGGAGACCTCCTGGAGCATCCCCTACCGGGGCATGTTTGCGCCGGAAACCCTGTACTACTGGCGTGTCCGAGCGCGCTCGGCCCAGGGCCTCTGGAGTGCCTGGTCGCCGACCTGGACCTTCCGTTGGCAGGGACCTATGGCGCCACTCGAGGTGCGCGCTGAACCCCGCGGCGATGAGCTCGTGCTGCGCTGGAAGCCCAACCCCCGCGGCGAGCGGCCCGTGGCCTACAAGGTCTATGGCTCGGACGAAAAGGGCTTCCCCGAGCACGACGAGGCCTACTCCGGCTACACCCGCGGCAAGGTGCCCGCGAATCTGCTGGGGCGGACGGCGAAGACCGAAGTAATGGTGGTCACTCCGACGCCGACTATGGCCAACCAGAACCGCTGTTTCTACCGGGTTGTGGCGGTGGACGCGCAAGGGGTCGAGAGCATCAGTTCGGCCTACGCGGAGTTGCCCCACCCGCACCTCTGGAGCCGCCCGCTTGTCGGCGCCCGCGTCGGCCAGCCCTTCGCCTACACCCCCGGGGTGCTGACCTCGCTGGGCGATGTGCAGTACCGCGAAGCCGCCCCGACCACGAAGCTCTGGGATAGCGAGGTCAACCGCTTCGAGCTGGCCGCAGGGCCCGCCTGGTTGCGCTGTAACCCCGAGACCGGCGAACTCAGCGGCACCCCCCTCGCCGTCGGCGAGGCGCCGGTTACGCTCGTCGTCACCAACCAGCTCAAAGGCCGGGCAGAACAGAGTTTCAGGTTGAAAGTGACGCCGTAGGCCATGGACTGCGTGCGGCAGAGGGCCGCGGACTCGGCCCGTCAACGCCGCTTTCACGGCCTGCGGGACGACGACGGTCGTTTCTTGAAACAGCCCTGGCCGTTTCGTCGCGTCCGTGGCCCGTCGTTGGCCCTGGCTGTATACTACCCGAGACCAAGCCGCGCCCCGAACGGTGGCAGGCGGAGTGCCTGGCAGCGCGCGCGGCAGTACGTCTGGCGTCCGCCCGGTCAGGGCCGAGAACGGGATTCTTTTGAGCCTACAGCGGCCATTCACCCCAACCACACTTGCCTTCCTCTGGCTGCTCGCCGGGGCGGTCTCGTGGTCGGCCGCGCCTCCCTACTATCAGAAACAGGATACCTGGGAAAGCACCCTGCGGGCGTCGCTCGTCGCCAAGGCCCACCCGGAGACGATCAGGCGCGCCGCCAACGGGGACGTGCCCGCGGCCGGCTGGCAACCGGTCACCTCGCGGGTGCTGCACAAGAGCGATCCCCCGGAGCAACTGCAGGTCGACATCGCCGGCCAGCCCTTCCTTGCCCTGGTGGTCTCGCCAACTCCCGACGGCAACGGCTGTGATCATTCCGTCTGGGGCAACCCCAGGCTGCGGCGGGCCGATGGGAGCTCCGTGTGGCTCGACACCCTCACCCCGATCGCCGTGAGCGTGGGCTGGGGCAGCTTCTTCGCCGGCGCGAAAGAGATCACCATCGGCGCCACCGTCTTCCCGCACCACCTCTGGGCGCATGCCCCGAGCCTGGCGCTGTACGAACTCGAGCCGCAGGCGAAGTACGTGACCTTCGAGGCGTCGGTCGGCCTCGATGCGGCCGGCTGCGGCGGCTCGGTACAGTTCACGGTCGAGAACAAGAAAATCGAGATCGCCAGCGGCAGCGAGCTCCGCGGCGACCCCTTCTGGCAAGCCCTGGCTACGGACTTCCCCGCCGACCTGCAGCGTCTCGAGGTCGTCTACGATGGGTGGCGCCAGGATAAGCTGACCCTGGATTCCCCGGCCGCTGCCTTTGTCGGCAAAGCCCAGGACATCCTGAAGCTCTGCCAGGCCACCCTGGAGTACGTGCAGAAGGCGGCACCACGCCCGCAGTTTGCCGCCGAGCTTGAGGCCCTGGCCGCGCAGGTGGCGGCGGGCGGCGACGGGATGGCGCTCTACGCCAAAACGCGCGAACTGCGCCGGCAGATCATCCTGTCCCACCCCGCCCTGGACTTCGACCGTATCCTGATCAACCGCACCCCGCCGACCCTCTATAGCCATAACGGCGACCAACACCTGGGACGCCACAGCCGGATCGGCCCGGGGCTGACCCTGCTGCGCCAATGGAAAAGCGCCCGGCCCGAGGCCACGCCCATCCTGGCCGGGAAACTGCCCGCCGGCGCGGTGCGCAACCCGGACTTGCACTACGACGCGGAGAAGCTCGTCTTCGCCTTCTGCGACCACACCCGCGCCGGCCAGAAACGCTACTTCCTCTACGAAGCCGCCCTCGACGGCTCCTGGGTCCGCCAGCTCACCGGCACCGAGCGTGACCCCTTCGACACCTGGGAGGGCCGCGCCACCGCGCTGATCGAGGACAACGATCCGTGCTACTTGCCCGACGACGGCATCGCCTTTGTCTCCACCCGCTGCCAGAGCTTCGGGCGCTGCCACGGCGGCCGCTACAACCCAGCCTGGACCCTGCACCGCTGCGACGCCCAGGGCGACCGTATCCAGCAGCTCTCCTTCGGCAATGAGAACGAGTACGAGCCCGCCGTCCTGAACGACGGCCGGATCCTGTTCACCCGCTGGGAGTACACCAACCGCCACGAGATGCTTTTCCACAAGCTCTGGTGGTGCCGCCCCGATGGCACCAGCCCAGCGCATTTCTTCGGCAATGATATGCTGCACCCAATGATGATGGTCGAGGCCTCGGCCATCCCCGGCACGCACAAGGTCGTCGCCACGGCCATGGGCCATCATAGCTACAACACCGGCACAACCGTGGTCTTGGATACAACCCAAGGCGAGAATGGCGAGGCAGCCATCACGCACGTCACCCCGGAAACGCCCTACTCGGAGACCCAGGGCTGGCCCAATCCCCACTACAGTCACCCCTACCCGGTGACCGAGGACCTGTTCCTGGTCTCCCGCGCCAACCACCCCGTGACCCCGCAGGGCAGTGTCCCGCCGGCCGCCAACCGGGGGATCTATCTGGTCGACCCGACCGGCGGACGCGAACTGCTCTACGAAGACCCCGAGGTCGCCTCCTTCTCGCCGATCGCCATCCGGCCCCGGCAGCGCCCGCCGGTGCTGGCGTCGGTATGCCCGCCGGGCGCCCCCGCTTACGGCACCCTCTTCGTCCAGAATGCGTACCTGACCCGCAACGACCCCGAGGGCAAGATCAAGCCGGGCATGATCCGGGCGCTACGCCTCAATGCGCTCGGGGTTCAACCCCGCGCCAACCGCACCGCCTGCAGCATGACGGTGCCCGTCGAAATCCCGAAGAAGGTGCTCGGCACCGTGCCTCTCAACCCCGATGGCTCGGCCTTCTTCCGGGTGCCGGCGCAGACCGCCCTGCAGATCCAGATCCTGGACGAGAACGGCCGGGCGATCCTGACCGAGAAGAGCTTTTTCTACCTGCAGCCAGGCGAGAACCGCAGTTGCGTCGGCTGCCATGAACCGGCCGGCGCCAGCCCGCCTCTGGCAAACGCGGGCCGACCGGCCAACCGGCAACCGCTCGAGCTCACCCCCGCGGCGGGGCCGCAGTACCCCGGCGGACTCAGCTTCATGCGCACCGTGCAGCCCGTCCTGGACCGCTACTGCATCGGCTGCCATGGGCTCAGCCAAGCCCCCCAACCCGCCACGCCCAAGGCCAACGCCATCAACCTCATCCACGACGGCAAAACCTGGCCGCAGTCCTTCCAGGAACTCCTCAAACGCGGCGAACACCGGCTGGGGCTCAAAGCGTACATGTGGGACGAGAAGAACTTCAGTCGGCCCTTTGAGTTCTACTCCTACGGCAGCGCCATCCCCGATCTGCTGCTGCGCCACCACGGGGACTGTAACCTCGACCGCGACAGCCTCTTGCGTATCATCGAGTGGCTCGATCTCAATGCCCAGTGTTACGGTGACCTGTTCCCCAACAAAGTAGAGGAGCGCGGCCTCGACCCCAAGGCGGTGGCGGAACTGCGTGCGGTCGCCAAGGAGCTTCTGGGCGAGGCGATCGCCGCCCAACCCGAGCGAGCCCTGATCAACCCGGCCCAGCCCGACGAGAGCCGCATCCTGATGGCTCCCTTGGCCCTGGCCGCGGGCGGCTGGGGACAGCTGGTGACCTGGCAGAGCAAGGATGATCCCGGCTACAAACGGCTCGCCGAGCTGGTCGAGCGCTGTATCGTCCGCCGGCCCCACGAGAACGACCGGGGCTGGCAGCCCAGCCTCGAGGCCGGCGCCGGCGAGGACTGGGTGCTGCAGGAGCGCGAACGCGAGCGCCCCGGCTGGGCCCGAGCCCGCGCCGCAAAGTGAGCAGGAGTCGCCGATGATGGCACGAAAGGCGTCCGTCTGGCTGAGTCTGGTCGCCGGGTTGCTGGCGCTCTCGCTCGCCGCAACAGCACAGCCCGCGGCTGAGCCCCTGGAACCCGGCATGTACGGCACCGTCGGCGGCTTCCTGCGCCGCTTCGATGCCAACCGTGACGGCGCCCTGGACCGCGAGGAACTGGCCACCGCCGAGCCACAGGCGCTGACCGAACACGGCGAGCGTGGCCAGCGCCTCATGCGCCAGTACCTCGCGGCGGCAGACACCGACCAGGATGGCCGCCTGACCCTGGCGGAATGGGAGGCGCTGGGCGAGAAGATCGGCGCCGTGGTCGGGGTCGACAACCAGACCGTGATGCTCCCCATGGCGGACGGCATCAAGCTGGCCACCGAGATCTGGCGGCCCAACCGGGGCGGGCCGTTTCCCGTCATCCTGCAACGCACACCCTACGGCCGTGACCGCCAGAAGAAGACCCCCGGCCTGGCGCGCCAGGGCTATGCCGTCGTCACCCAGGATATGCGCGGTCGCTTCGATTCCGAGGGCGACAACCTGCCCTTCATCGGCTGCGGCTGGCAAGGGCATCAGGACGGTGCCGATACCGTGCGCTGGCTCCTGCAGCAGCCGTGGTGCAACGGCAAGATCGGAACCGAGGGCGGCTCCGCCGGCGGCATCACCCAGAACCTGCTGGCCGCCACGGCGCCCACGGGGCTGGCCTGTCAGTACATCCGGGTCGCTGCAGCCAGCCAGTATCACCATGCCGCCTACGTCGGCGGGGCCCTGCGCCAGTGCCAGATCGATAACTGGCTCAACAACAACAGCTTCTCACCCGAAGCGTTGATCCTCTACCGCTCGCACCCCAGCTACGACGAGTTCTGGCAGGCCTTTGACTCCACCCCGCGACACCACCTCATGACCGCGCCGGCCATGCATGTGGGCGGCTGGTTCGACACCTTCAGCCTGGGTACGGTCACCTCGTTTGTGGGCCGGCAAGAACACGGCGGCCCCGGCGCCAAGGGCCGCCAGGTGCTGGTCATGGGACCATGGGCGCACGGCGGCTTCCGCGACAACGGCAAAGTGGGCGAGCTGACCTTCCCCCACGCCCGGGAACCGGCCGAGTACAGCGCCGGGCGCTGGTTCGAGCACTACCTCAAGGGCGTCGCCAACGGGGTGGAGACACTCAAGCCCGTAGCCTACTACGTCATGGGAGATGTCGATGACCCCGCCGCGCCGGGCAACCTCTGGCGCACCGCCGAGGCCTGGCCGCCCCCCGGCACGACGACCACGTTGTACCTCACCGCAGACCGCCGACTGCTCGCCACAGCGCCCACCGCAACCGGCCCCGATGCCGCTACCCTGCGCTACCCCTTCGACCCGAAAAACCCCTGCCCGACCCGCGGCGGCGGCAACCTCACCATCCCCGCCGGCCCCATGGACCAGCGCCCCGTCGAGAGCCGCCCCGACCTGCTCTGCTTCTCCACCGAGCCGCTGGCAGAACCGCTCGAGACCACCGGCCAGATCAGCGCCAGCCTGTTCCTTTCAACCACAGCCGTGGACACCGACCTCTCCCTGCGCTTCTGCGACGTCTATCCCGACGGCCGCAGCTTCCTCATGGCCGAGGGCATGCTCCGGCTGCGCTTCCGGGATGGCTTCGACAAAGAGGTGCCCATGACTCCAGGCACGATCTACCCGGTGAAGTTCGAGCTCTGGCCCACCAGCGTCATCATCAACCGGGGACACCGCATCCGCCTGAGCGTTACCTCCTCCAATAACCCACGCTTCGACGTGAACCCCGGCACCGGTAAGCCCTGGGTCGCGGGTGAGCCCCTGAAAACGCAGCAGAACACCCTCTATTGCGATGCTACCCACCCATCCCAGATCGTGCTGCCGGTGCCCGCCGCAGCGCCGCAGCGCTAGGCCGCCCCTGGAGATGCGCTGGGCTCCTCCGCCGTTCCCTGGAGATGCGCTGGGCTCCCCCGCTGTTTTCTGGAGATGCGCTGGGCTCCACCGCCGTTTTCTGGAGATGCGCTGGGCTCCACCGCCCGCGCCTGAGGCCAGGCGCCTCTC
>CAIZKT010000329.1:0-6019 GCA_903933565.1 uncultured Victivallales bacterium
CCGCCGCTTCACCCATCTCGGGAGGATTGCAGATGAACACGGCGCGGTACGGCTCAATGTCGCCCCCGAGGAAGCCGGCCCAGTCCTGGTGGACGGTGGCGCGCGGGGCACGGAGGGGAAGCGGGACACGTTCTTCCTGCGCCATGCGATTCAGCCGCGGGGCAAGAGTACGACGCTGTTTCTGCCGACGGACCAGGACTGGGCCGGCTTCCTCGGGGGCGACATTGAGCCGTACCGCGCCGTGTTCATCTGCAATCCTCCCGAGATGGGTGAAGCGGCGGCGCGCAAGATTGAGGCGTTTGCGCGAGCGGGCGGGACGGTGGTACTGATGCCGGGGCAGAATCAGGCCTTGGTGGCCGCCCTGGGGCTGTTCGGGCCACTGAAGGGGCTGCGAGTGCGCGAGGAAGAACTGGCGCAGGAGCAGAGCCTGGCTCTGGTGGGCTCGGAGCGTGCGGCTGAACTGGAGAAGCGGATTCTGGGGATGATGCCGGCGCCGGCCGGAGTGGTGGTGCGCCGCCGTCTGGTGCTGACCGATCTGCCGGCGACTGCGGCTCCGGCTTTCCACTACGCTGGTGGCGGCGCCTTTGCGGTGCAGGCGCCGTGCGGGCAGGGCAACCTCTGGGTCACCAGCGTGAGCGCCAACCGCGACTGGTCCGAGTGGCCTTTGACGCCGTTCTTTGTGCTGTTTCAGCAGGAGTTGATCAAGGGCAGCATCAAGAGTCGCTTTTCGGTATTGACGGGGGAAGTCGGGTCGCCGCTGGCGTTGGACTGGCCGGAGGACGCGACCGAGCTGGACTTTCGCTGGCGGGATCCGGCGGGGAAGGAATCGGCGCTGCACGTGACGCGGTCGGAGGTATCCAAGCCGGTGGTGATTTCGGGCTTCGAGGCGCCCGGCTTTTACCGGCTGGAGCGTAACGGGCGCGAGTTGACGCTGGCGGCCAATCTGCCCGAGGCGGAGACGGAGTTCCGTTATCTGCGCTCTGAGGAGTTGGCGTTGGCGACGCATGATCTGCCGACGTACCAGGCGGAGTCCTGGGCGGAGCACCAGGAGAATCTGGCCGGGGTGCGACACGGCAAGCCGCTGTGGCCGTTGCTGTTGTGTCTGGCTTTTTTCCTGGCGGCGACCGAGGAGTTGTTTGCGAACCTACGCAGCCGGGCGGTGGTGTTGCCGGAAGCCTTGCGTCAGTTTGTCAGGCGTGGAGGGCGGTCGGGATGATCCCCTCGGCGGTCATCATCTTTGATCCGGTGCTGCCCTTGTGGGTCATTGTGCCCGTGGTGGTTGCGGTCGGCTATGCGGCGTGGCGGACGTACCGTGACTGCCCCTTGACGGCACGGCAGCGCTGGGTGCTCTGGTCGCTGCGGATGGGGGCGGTGGTGATTCTGGCGTGGTTGTTACTGCTGGCGCGCAGCCGTTCGGTGGTGGTGACCAAGGAGCCACCGGTGCTGGTGGTGGCCGTGGATGTGTCCGCCAGCATGACGGACAACCCGGGGAAGTTCAAGCAGACTCGGCGTGATCGGGCGGTGGCCTTTCTGGCCAGCGGCAAGGTCGAGTCGTTGTCCGACCGTTACCGGATTGTGCGTTACAGCATCGGCGCCGAGGTAGAGGAAGGGCTGCCTGAGGCGGCGGACATCCGCTTCAACGCGCCGCGCAGCCACCTGGGGGCGGGTTTGAACCGCATTGTGGAGCGTATGCGGGCCGAGAATGTGGCTGGGGTGGTGCTGCTGAGTGACGGGTTGGATCAGTCCGGCGAGCGGCCAACGCCGCAGAGCCTGCGGGTGCCGGTGTTCATTCCGGAGCTGGAGGATGAGTTTACCGCGGCAAGCGGGGCCGCGGCCGACTTCTGGGTGGCGGACGTGTCGCATCCGCGGATGATGGCGGTGAACTGGAAGGCGGGCATCGAGGTGTTGGTGCGTCGGCGGGGGACGGGGGCGGCGGCTTTTCCGGTTCACCTCAAGCAGGATGCGCGGGTGTTGCGGACGAGCATGGTGGAGTTTGGCGAGGGTGAGCCGTTCAAGCAGGTAACCTTTTCGGTGGAGCCGGTTGAGGTGGGGCAGATACTGTATCGCGTCGAGATCGTGCCACCGGCGGAGACGGACGGCGTGGCGGACAACAACAACAAGGAGTTTCTGGTCGAGGTCACGGACCCCAAGAACAAGGTGCTGTACATCGAAGGTGTGCCGCGCTGGGAGTTCAAGTTCCTGAAACGGGCTCTGCTGTCGGAGCGGAACTACCAGTTGTCGGCCTTTGTGCGCAGCGGGGCTGGGAGTTTCATCAACTTCGATCAGGTCAGTGGCCAGGCTGGCGCTGAGATGCCCGTCTTCACCACCGAAGGGTTGGCGGCCTACCGGGTGATTGTGATTGGCGATATGGAGGGCACGGCCCTGACGGATGACAACCGGCGCAACATCCGCGATTTTGTGGACAAGGGCGGGGGTCTGCTGCTGGTGGGCGCCGGCAAGAGTTACGGGCCGGCGGGGTTGATGCAGTCGAGCTTTCTGAAGGAGCTGATGCCGGCGGTATCCGAGGCGGGCGCCGCCATGAAGGAGGGGCGTTTCAGCGTGGATCTGACCCCAGCGGGGCGGACGCATCCCGGTCTGGGCGAGCTGGCGACGGAGGGCACCCTGCCGCCCCTGCTGAGTTTCTGGGCGCCGGTCAAGGCGGGCGAGTTCAGTTCGGTACTGGTATCGGCGGCGGATGGTTCGCCGGTGGTGGTGGTGCGCCGCTTCGGGCAGGGTCGGGTGGCGATGCTCTTGAGCGACAGCCTGTGGCGCTGGCAGTTGGGCGAGGCCGAGGCGGCGGCAGAGAAGAGCCTGTACAGCCGGTTTGTGACGCAGATTGTGTACTGGTTGGCGCCCAGCGAGAAGGATGTCGAGAGAAGCAGTCTGTTGCAGGTGGTCACGGGGCGCACGGAGGTGGAGTTGCGCGAGAAGGTGAGCATCGGGGCAGTGTTCGACAACAAGGGGGAGGCCGGGACGGGGCTGAGTTGCCGCATCAAGACGCCCGACGGCAAGATGCAGGTATTTCCGATGTTGGCCGGCGCGTTGGGGAAGGATGTGGGGTTGAGCAAGCCGATGGACGGTTTTCGCAGTTTCTTTACCCCGCAGGATCCGGGGCAGTACGAGGTCACGGTGGCGACCGCGGACGGCACGCAGTCGGCGAGTCTGGTCTTGCTGGCGGCTGAGCCGGAGCACGAGCGGACGGGAGAGGCGATCAACCGCGAGTACCTGGGCGAGTTGGCGCGGGAAACGGGCGGAAAGTTCGTCTCCTGGGCGGACCGCGCGACACTGTTCAAGGACATCCCTTACCACACGCAGGAGTTCACCCAGGTGATCGAGCACTCGGTGTGGGACCGCTGGTGGTGGATCGGGGTGCTGGTCACATTGTTCTGTGCGGAATGGTGGTGGCGGCGGAAGCTGGACTTGGTATGAGGGGCGCGATGGTCAGGCGATGACGACGATATGGGTTATGTGCTGCACCTTTCTGGCCTTGGTTCTGGAGTTGCTTGCCGGTGACCGGTGCATCGCGGCGCCGCTGTTTCCCGTGACCGTATTTTACTTCACCGTGGTCTTGGGCTGGCGGCGGACTGCGGTGCTTTTTCTCGCCTTCGGCACGGTATTGGATCTGGCCTTTGGGCGGGCCTTGCCAGTGGCGACGCTGGCGGTGCCGGGGATTCAGGCGTTGGCGATGTTCTGGAGGCGTCACGGCGACTGCCGGGGGCGGGGTGCGCAGGCACTTCCGGGCTTCATGGTCGGGGCATTGTCAGGCCTGTTCACGCTGGTGCTGGTGGCGCTACCGGGAGCGCGCTGGAGCAGCGCTCTGGCTGGGGAAGGGCTTTGCCTGCTGGGTGAGGCGGCTTTCGGCGCCGCGCTGCTGCTGCCGCTGCTCTGTATGGGACTGGATGCGGCGGCGGCGCACATGGTATTCGACGGTTACAGCAGGGCTCGGGAAGGGCGATGAGGGATACCGACCACGACGATACCATTCCTCATTCGAGGTTGTACATCCTCGGGGTTCTGATGATTGGCGCCATGGTATTGGTACTGGCGCGTCTGTGGCAGGTGCAACTGCGGCACGGCACGGAGCACAGCCGCGCCACGGTGCGACAGAGTGTCCGTCCCATCCGTCTGAACGCGGTTCGCGGGCGGATATTTGCGGCCGGGGGCGAGGTGCTGGTCGACAACCGGGCGCGGTACGATGCGGTGTATCACCTGGCGGAGATGCGGCAGCCTGGGAAGAGTTCCAACACCGTCCGTTACCTACTGAATCAGACCGCGCTTCTGGCTGGGCGGCTGGGGCGGCCGATGGTGCTTACCGAGGAGGAGATCCAGCGGCATCTGCGGGTGTTGCCGGCTCTGCCGATGACGGTGTTCGCTGGGCTGGATGAGCGCGAACAGGCCATTCTGGCCGAGCTGATGCCGCCACTGCCGGGGTTGGAGATCGGCACGCGGGCCGAGCGGGAGTACCCCCGGCCGGGGGTGGCCAGTCATGTGCTGGGGCATACGGGCCGACAGCAACCGGAAACCACCGCGGAGATGAGCCAGTACCTGCGCTTCTACGCTCGTCCTGAGCTGCGAGGGTGGGCCGGATTGGAGCGGCAGTACGATGCTGAACTGGCGGGGGTCGCGGGCTCGCGGCTGGTACGGGTCAGCGCCTTGGGATATGTGCATGACGAGATTGGCACGGCGATCCCCTCACAGAATGGTTACGACCTGGTCCTGACCCTCGATCTGAGGGCCCAGATGGCAGCGGAGCGGGTGTTGGACGCGCCGGGTTACGAGGGGGCATTGGTGCTGGTGGCGGTAGACACGGGCGCCGTGCTGGCCATGGCCTCGGTACCGGGCTTCGACCTGTCTCGGGTTGATTCTGCCCAGCGCGATTCCGCCTACTACTCGAGTCTGCTGGGGGACAAGGAGCACAAGCCTCTGCTGAACCGGGCGATGAACACCTACACTCCGGGCTCGATTCTGAAGCCGTTGATTGCGTTGGCGGCTCTGGATGCCGGCGTCTTGCAGCCGGAGGCGCTCTATGACTGTGTGGGGGCGTTCCAGCTTGGGCCCGAGGCGTACGTTCGGTGCTGGAATCGGACGGGTCACGGGCCGCTGGACCTAGTGCATGCGATTGAGGGTTCGTGCAATCCGTACTTTATCGCGGCCGGTATGGCGGCGGGGCTGGACCGGATTGAGCCGATGCTGGCGGGGGCGGGGATAGGGGTGAGGCCGGGGCTGGACCTGCCGCCGCAGCAGCCTGAGCGGGCCGAGTGTGGCATCTGTCCTTCGCGCGACTACTTGCTGGAGCGATCGCACGGTCGGCGCAAGTGGATTGCCGCGGACACGGCCTTCCTATCGATCGGCCAGGGCGTGATCGGGATCACGCCCATGCATGCGGCGTTGTACGTCGCGGCCATTGCGAACGGCGGGAGTGTCTATCGGCCCTTTCTGGTGCGTTCCGTGCGGCGGGCAGATGGTCGTGAGGTGCGTGCCGCGGTTCCCGTCATCGACAGCCGACTGCCGGTGCAAGCCGAGCCTCTGGAGCTGGTGCGGCAGGGCATGTACGAGGTGGTCAACGGGTCGAAAGGCACGGGTCGGAACGCCCACAATAGCGTGATCTCTCTGGCTGGCAAGACGGGCACGGCCGAGGTGGAGGCAGGGGAAGACCGCCACCATGACACCTGGTTCATCGGCTTCGGGCCGGTGGAAGACCCGCGCTATGCGCTGGCCGTGCTGGTGGAGCACGGCGAGAGTGGGGGACGCACGGCAGCGCTGTTGGCGGGGCGGTTCTTTGAGCACTGGCTGGGGCCGGGCCGCGCGCCCGAGGCGCCATGATAAGCAGGCGGATTGGAGATGCGGCCGTGGCTCGCCACTGCGCCTGCGGTCCGCCGCGGCAAGCATTTTCTACGGCCAATTACTTGGACTCAATGCTATCCCACGGCCGAACCGGATGGCAGCGGGGATCGATTTCACCACGAAGAACATGAAGGACCTGAAGTGGGATGGTCACCACAGAGAACACAGAGAGCAC
>CAIZKT010000330.1:0-7060 GCA_903933565.1 uncultured Victivallales bacterium
ACAAGGCGTTTTTTCCACCGGAAAGGTACACCCCCTTTTTCCACACGGAAACCCGGTATGCTCACGACAAAGTGACACTATTCGACTGCCTGCCAATCACTTGCAAGGCAAACGGCTGATCGGCGGATCAAGAAGTCTGAGCCTACTGCGAATGGCTGAACCAGCAGGTTCTTGGTCTGGCGGCGCAGCGGGCGGCCACAGTTGGAAAGTCGCAGCCTGTGGGCATGGAGCCTCCGCGCGGCGCTAAGGCGGGGGCTGCGCCGTCGGCCCCCGCAGCGGCGGTGCGCCTTGGCTTCCGTCTGCCGACGGAAGCGGAATGGCTGCACGCCTGCCTGTACGGCACGAGGGCAGGCCCCGATCCCCTCTTCGCGGATGGCGCTTACTTCGGACAGGCGCGCGGCACCCGTCCCATGGGCCGGAGTGAAGCCAACACGTCCATGGCGAGTCCACTTGGGCTACACTCCATGCGTGGGAATCTCGCCGAGATTGTCGGTGACGTTGAGGTGAGAAACTCTAACAGCGAGTTTGGCAAGGAGGTGACCTACAGCATTGTCATGGGGGGGGACTTGAGTAGGACTGAGGAGGAGTGTAAAAGTAATGGGCGTTGGCGTGAGGCCCTGCTGGAGGCCGATACCGACGACAGCGCGAGCAGGTATCGATACGTAGGGTGTCGAGTTCTCCTTGTCACATTGTGCCGATGAAGGAGTCAGGAGGTATTCCATGGGCGTAATGACACATCACCCCGACGGGTGGCGCCGGATTTTTGCGGGCACTACGGCGGTCGCTTTGAGTTTCCTGGCTGGCTGCATGAGCACCCCTACGGGGCCGATCACCTTTGGACCTTCAGAGGCCCCCAGTGCCTGGGCGGTTCTGAAGTGGCGCATTGAGCAGAGCCCGACCGATCTGGATGCTCAGAGCAAGCTTGAGCAGGCGGAGCAGGTGGTCTTTGCGGAGTGGGTCGGCGATCTTGCCAAGAGGTTCACGTTCGTCAGCCGGGAAGCACAGACCGGGCGACCGCGGCTTGACGGGAGCCGAGCGGGAAGCATGAAGCCCAGCGAGTTGCTGGCGGCATTGGGAGCCCTCGATGTGCCGATCACGGTGGCCGCTTCCAAGGAGCAGTGCCTTGGGTTTGGCTGGGCCAGAGGTTGGCAGGTTCGCGACGGCAGGTTCGCTCAATGGTTCGACCTGAACAAGAATGGCTTCTGCCTGGGGGCGCCATACGACGACCAGCGCCGCCAACTGCAAACCGAATTCCGGCAGGCGGCGGGGGAATTGGCTGAGAGGCTACTCACGGACATACAGGGCCTCATTGACAAACGAGAACACGGCAAGGCATTCGAGAGTATGAAAGCGGCCCGCCCAGCCCTTGCGGGGACCGGCAAAGAGGGTTCACTCGAAGCGCTCATGCAGGGCGTCGCGGCGCACTTGGTCCTCGCGGACATTGCCAAGGTCCGCGAAGCCGGTTACGACACTCCGGAGAATAATCTGCGGACAGAAAAGGAGCTCTACGCTAGACGCGATGCCTGGCAGGCTGACCAGGACCTGGTCAATGCCTTTGCCGCCGCCGAGAGCCAGGCGGAGTTCGCGAAACTGCAGAAGGATATCGGCTTCGCGCGGGGCAAGCATTGGCAGCAGGAACTTCAGGACCTCGCCGGCAAGAAATACTACTGGACCATGCACTTGCAGCAGCAGCGGCGACTCGCCGAAGCGGGTGGGTTGGAGCCTGCGGTGGGTGTGGGTGTGAGCGCCGCACTGTGGGAGAAGTACACCGCTCTGCTGCCGGATGCGTTCGCACACTTTGTGGCGACCGCCAAGAAGGAACGCGCGGACGCCGACCGGCACGGACTGGCGATCATCCTCTGCACCATGGTCTACGCCATGGACGAGCATGTGACCCTACATGGCAAGAGCCTGCCGACAGCAGCTCGCGAAGAGCTTGTTGAAACTCGGCGCATTGAGGCAGAATCGAGCGCTGCTGTCAAGGAGCGTTTCTTCAAACGTCGGCTCTATGTGGAAGACTTCGACCCGAAGGGGGGGGCGGGTACGGAGTTCAAGATCGACCTGGACGCGACCTTTGGTGATGAGTTGTTGAAGAACGCTTTGCTCTACGGCATTACGATCGGGGAGACCCGTGAGAACCAGGAGCCGGAAACGCAAGACTACGTGGTCTTCAAAGGCATCTACCCCGAAGTTGAGGCCGAATACGCCCGTCCCGTCGAGGAACACCGCATCGAGAAGCGGCGCGGGGAGACCGTCTCCGCCGTCAACCCTCAGTACGCCGAGGCGGTCAGCCGCGGCAAGAGTACGGCCGGTATACCGGAGAGTATCTGGAAGCAAAAGGTGTACTCGTTTACCATCAAGAAGACTACGACAAAGGCCACGGCCAGTGCTCGCGTCCGCTATTCGCTGAGGCATAAAGGCAAGACGGAGGCCCTCGTTATCGATATGGGCGCGCTGCGCAAGGAGTTCACAGGGGAGACGCTGGAAGGTCTGTTGACCAAGGTTGAGGAGGAGATACTTGGAGCAGCCCCCAGCGTTGAGGTGTCAGTATCCCCCGAAGAGGACGTGCGTCGTACGCTTGTCGTCGCCGAAATCCCTTCGCTGATCGAGCTGCGGAAGTGGGCCCGCGAAGAGGTCAAACAGTTGGCCGTGATGCGCGTCCTCCACCTGGTTGCGTCGTATCCAATGGAACTGGCCGACCAAGCAGGCACCTTCGGCAAGGAGGACCGCTGGAGTGGACAGGCGGCGGATTTCTCTGGTGTGGTGTTTGACTACCTGCGCCGAACCCACCCCGAGGAGGGGACCAAGTCGCGGTATTTCCAGTACTACACGCCGGACGGGTCGTCGGCCGAACCGCCCGCCTATCTGAAGGCTGATTTCAGCCGAAATGCCGAGTTGATGAGAACCCTCGGGGAACTAAAGAAATCGAGCTGGAACAGCGCGGTAGATGCCGTTCTCAAGTACCTGGAGAAGAGCCCGAGTATTGGCTAGCGGTGCTGCCGGGGGGGCCTTTCTTGCTCCCACAACATGTCCCGGCTTTGCGAGGTATCGGTAACAGCGCCCGCCCCTGTGGTGGTCAGTGTCGACTGCAGGTCTGCTCTACCCCATGGGGTCAGGGCGTGGAGCCCGTGTAAGCAATGTGCTGTAGGACACCGTCGAGGCGGAGTGTATTATGAGACTCGCCGATGTGGAGCTCCTGGCGGCAGATCGACAGTGGGGAAAGCGGGCGGCAGCAGCACGTGAACCTGCGGCCACGCCCGCGATCTTGACGAAGCTGGCTGCGGACGAGCATCGCCTGGTCCGCAAGGCGGTGGCCAGTAACCCGCTGACCCCCGAAGAAGTCCTCGCCCTGCTCGCTCATGACGAGTACTTGGACGTTCGCCTCGCGGTGGCCCGCAACGAGAGCGCCCCTGAGCGTATTGGGTCAGAGCTCTTTGACCGAGACCCACAGTGCCGGGAGGCAGTGCTCGCCAACCTCAAAGGGCGGTTGGGCAGACTACATACGGACGCCGCCGAGTGCCCGATCTCTAGCGTCGAGTTGATGCGTCGTCACGACAGCGCCGTGTCCGTACCGCCCACCGTTGCATCGACCGAGCCAGACCAGGAGCCCCTCGCCTTTGACCCGGATGGCGACGTGCGGGCTGCCTTTGCCCGGCACGGCGACCTGACCATGAAGGTCGCGGCGCTACTAGCGGCGGACGAGGTCTCCGCGGTGCGCCGCGCGGTTGCTGAGAACCCGCATACTCCCGACCGCATCCTCGGGTTTCTAAGCACGGATCCAGATGTCGATGTCCGACGCTGTGTGGCGGGTCACTCCGGTACGCCTCGGGCCGTACTGAAATCGCTGCTTGATGACCCGGACGCGGGCGTGCGGGATGGCGCGATCGAACGGCTGAGGGGAAACCGCTAGCTCGTGTTCGCCGCCGGGTGCAAGATGGAACCAAGGCCTCGACAGACACAGGATGGCAGGTGATAGAGCGGTCTGAGTATCCTGTCGGCAACCAAGTGGGGGTGCGCTATGGGCATCGACGATATGGCCCCGGAAACGGCGGCGTTCCTGCGTCTGGCAATCGATGAGGCCGAGAAGCGCGGCCATGCGAAGGTGGAGCCGGAGCATCTGCTATGGATTGACCTTGTCGATGAAAACGGAGTCTTGTGTCGGGCGCTCCGCGCCGCTTCAGGAGCGGCTGCGACGAGCAAGATAGGAAAACTCAAGGACCGCATCGCGAAGAACCTCGAGACCTTTCCCGTGCAAGAGGACGTCGAAGCCCCGGAGTTCTCGGCCACGGCCAAGAGGTGCCTGCAGGCGGCCAAACCAGAGGGCGGCTGGGCGGCGGTTCTTGCCGCGCTCGCGGATCTGGAGAACCATCCTCTGAGTTCTCTGTTTTGGCAGCTTGACCTCTCGGGCGAGAAGCTGCGCAAGACGACCGCACAGGAGAAAGTCCTCGCCGCCGCCGGCGTGGTTTCCTTAGCGACTGACGCGCTCGCCAAGTACTGTTCCAACCTCAACGATCTCTGCGCGCAGGGCAAGATCCATGAATGCATCGGTCGGCACGAAGAGATTCGGGAAGTCGCCATCATCCTGTCGCAGCGCAGTGTAAACAACCCGATGCTGCTGGGCGATCCAGGAGTCGGTAAAACGGCGATTGTGGAGGGGCTGGCGTACCAGATTTGGAGCGGGAAAACACTGCCTTCACTCCAGGGAAAGACCGTGATGTGCCTGGACATCGGCAGCCTGATTGCGGGGACCTCCTACCGCGGCGAGTTCGAGAACCGTATGAAGGCCGTGATGAATGAGATTGCCGCGGCCAAGGGGAGCATCATCCTGTTTATCGACGAGATCCACACTCTCATGGGGGCAGGATCCTCGGCCGGCTCTGGCCCGGATGCCGCGAATATGATCAAGCCGGCTCTGGCCCGCGGCGAGCTCTGGGTCATCGGCGCCACAACTTACCGCGAGTATCGCCACTACATCGAGAAGGATCCTGCACTGGTGCGGCGCTTCCAGCGAGTCATGGTGCCTGAACCTAGCCGGGACGACACGATGGCGATCGTGCGCGGCCTGCTGCCCCTCTACGAGCAGTATCATTCAGTTACCTATCGCGACGAGGCGCTGGCGGCGCTGATCGACCTCAGTGCCAGATACATCGGCGAAGAGAAGTTCCCATCCAAGGCCGTTCGCCTTCTGGACAGGCTCGGCGCCGAGGTGGCGGTCGCCCGCTCGCTGGATCCCGCCCAGGACAACTCGGTTACCGTCGATGCGGTGGCCCGAGTAGTGGGCCGCATGAGCGGCGTTCCGGTCAGCCGTCTGGGAAAGTCTGAGCAGCACAAGTTGATGCGTCTCGAGGAGGTCATCGGTGGTGATCTGTTCGGCCAAGACGAAGCCGTCGGGATTGTGTGCAACCGCCTGCGCAATGCGGCCATCCATGCCAACAACCCGGAGCGGCCCAAGGCCGTCTTCATGTTCGCTGGACCGTCGGGCGTAGGGAAGACTGAGTTGGCGAAATTGGTGGCCCGTGAGTTGTTCGGCGGAACGACGTTCATGACCCGCATTGACATGTCAGAGTTCAACGACAAACACAACGCTAACCGGCTGATCGGCGCTCCGCCGGGAACGGTTGGGTATGAAGAGGGCGGAGTGCTGACCGAGGCGGTCAAGCGTCGCCCCTACTCCCTGGTTCTGCTGGATGAGTTCGAGAAGGCACACCCGGACGTCTGGAAGCTCTTCCTGCAGGTGTTCGATGCCGGTCAGCTGACCGACAACCAGGGCACCACGGTGAATTTCAAGAACACTGTCTTCGTGCTCACAACCAACCTCTGCTCGGAGCCTTTGTACGGGAAAGACCCGACGGCGATCACGGAGGCGGACAGGGAGACCGTGCGCGAAGGCCTGAAGCAGTACCTGCCCCGCGAGCTGTTCCTACGCATCGATGACGTGATCGTGTTCAACCCCCTTCGGCGTGAGCACGCGCGGCTGATCGTCCGCCGCGTTTTCGAGGAAAGCCGGTCCCGGATACTGGCAAACCCAAGCCCGGTCTGCAAGGTCGTGGACATGGCCATCTCCGACGAGGCCGTGGAGTTGCTGGTTGAGCGGGGGTTTGAGCCAGACAGCGGGGCGCGCGCCGTGCGTTCCTACTTTGACCGAGTCGTGCTTTCCCTGGTATCGAGAACGATTCTGTCACATGAACAGCCGGCAATCCCTGTGCTGGACGTGTGCGTGGTCGACGGCAACCTCGTGGTTCGAGTCGTCAACGCGCGCGGGTAGCCACAAGCGCTCGCGCGATTTGGCCACGCGCTCGCGCGATTTGGCCACCAAGATCTTGACTCGGCGAGACTTTCGATGTAGCTTAAGCCTACCCATGGGCAGCGCGGAGATTTTCCGGACTTGGTTTTCGACCAGGGACGCGCCACGCAGGCAGTTACTGCCGTACCGGCAGTCGGAGGGCCCCCCAGATGGCAGTGGTGAATATCAAAGACCCCGAAGCACGGACCCTTGAGAAGATAACTCTTGAGACCAGCCGCACTCTGCTTTTTGCGGACTTGGACAAGGGGAAGGCTCAGGAGGCGCTCGGTGAAGGAAAACTCCATACGGAAGTCTGTTCATCGGTGAAGGAAGTGGCCGACAAGTTTCGGCCGTCTCAGCAGTTCGTTCTGAAAGACGAGGATGGCCAAGACGTCCCGGCGCGAATCGACTACTTCGAGGCAGGGGGAGAGATGGCCAGGGCGTTCGACCCTGACAGCGTCATCACGAACATCAAGCGCACAGACGATGAGCATGCTCTCTCCCCCCTGATGAAGCAGCGGGTGAGGAGTCTGACCTACGACGATACTCGGCAGATGCTGATGAAATCACGGAAGTTTATTGAACAGGCGGATGCTGTGCGCGACAACCTAGCCAGACCCTATCCAAAAAGACCATAGAGGGCTTGGAATTTCCCTCTGGCAGCTTGAAAATGCACCATAAGTCGTTATACTCCAATTAGTTGTAGATATAGGAGTGACTTATGGTGCAGCTTACGTTAGCGGCGGGTCTGGATGGGTTCAACCGGGTTTTGGCGTG
>CAIZKT010000331.1:0-4414 GCA_903933565.1 uncultured Victivallales bacterium
CAATACAGTGTGAAATCGACGAATTGTGGCAGGTAGGGCGGGGCCGCCGGACCCGCCGAGCGTTATAATGAGAATTGCTGCATGAACGAAGCAAGGTCAGTGAGAGCTTGGCTAGCGCGGGCTGGCCGCATATCGCGGCTTTCATCCGCGCTACTCGGCGCCTTGTGGTGGGCGGTAAGCGCCATGGCCTGCGGGCTGGCGCTGGTCGTGCTGGATAACGTGCTGAATCTGCCCGCGGGCCTGCGCTTGCCGCTGGCGCTGGCCGCTGGCGTGTTTATCGTAGTCGGGTTTGTGCGTCAGGTGGTGCAGCCACTGCTCCGGCGCGATAGCCTCGAGCGGACCGCGGTGTCGCTCGAGCGCTCCCGGTCGATCAGTCATAATCTCCTGATCAATGCCTGCCAGTTGGAACAGCGTGCGGTCGGGGCGGCGGAGCGGGAATTCGTCGAACGCACGCTGGCGGAGGCGCAGATCGCGACGGCCGGGATTCGGCTCGCGGCGCTCTGGCGCCCACGCCTGCTGGCCAAATGGGGCCTAGCCGCGGCCGGGCTGCTGGTCGCTTGGTGGCTCTATGCCGCGCTCTTGCCGCGCCAGACCAGCAACGCCTTGGCGCGCTATGCGCTGCCACTGGGCGATATTCCGCCCGCGGGCAGCGTGCTGATCGGTCTTACACCGGGGTATGATCTGTCGCTACGCGAAGGGGACGATCTGCCCGTAACGGTCGTGGTGGCCGCGGCGGGTGGCGCCACGAAGCGCGCGCTGGCCGCGCCGGTGCTCGCCTGGCAGGAAGGTCGCCAGCCCGTCCCACCGACGCGCACCGGCCGTGAGCTCATCGCCCTGTCGCAGGATGCCAACCATCCCGGCACGTACCACTACGTGTTCCGCGCGCTGCCACGCTCGTTTTCCTTCCGGGTGCTGGCGGGTGACAGCTATACGCGCGCGGTGCGGGTGACGGTGCGGCCGCGGCCGCGGATCCTGTCGGCGATCTATGTGGTACAGCCGCCGGCGTATACGGGGGGGCAGCTACAGGAGGCGGATGGGCCCCCCGCCGCGCTGACCTGCCTGGCGGGCTCGCTAGTCGACGTGAAGCTGACGCTGGATCAGGCCGTAGCGTCCCTGGTGTGGCGGGGCCACGGCGTGGAGCGCCGTTTCCAGCGCGCAGCGCGCGGGTGGACGCTGCAGTTGGTGGTGACGAATGCCGGGGCGTACGAGCTTGTGGCCCACGACCAGGCACCGGCGCCGGCTGTGGTCATGGCCGCCGGCGCGGTCGTGCTGGATAGCGATCGCGCCCCGGAGGTGGACTTCGTGACAGAAAACCGTAACTGCTTTGTGGCACCGGGCACCAAGTTGCCGCTGGAGGTCAAGGCCTCGGACGACTACGGGGTGCGGCGTATTAGCATTGTGAGCCAGGACACCGGCGAGGTGGATCAGGGTCGCGGCGCGCTGCGCGGTCTCAAGCAGTGGGACTATCTGGGGCCGCCGGGCAAGCAGGGGACCATGGTTGAAAAATGTCAGGCGGAGCTGGAGGCACAGACGTTCCAGCCGGGGCACGCCTACCTGTTGGAGGCGTTGTGCTGGGATTTCCGGCCGGGGGCTACGCCGGCGCGCTCCAGGCCGATCATTCTGCGCGTGAAGTCGATCGACGAAATGAAGTTGGCGGCTGACGATCCGCTGGCCAAGGCGTTTGAGCTGCTGAAGCGCACGATCACGGAGCAGCGCCGGGCGAACGAAGGCACACAGAACTTGCAGACGCATCTGGCGGAGGCGCTGGCTAAGCAGTCGGTGGCAACGCATCAGGATGGGATGCGGCGACAGCAGGGGGTGGCGCAGGGGTTTGGCCAGCAGGCCCTGGCAGAACTGGACAAGCGCCCCGCCGAAGGCCGGTTGCTGAAAGACCGGCTCATGGTACTCGCAACGCGTGAGATGGAACTGGTGCTCACCGCGGTCGGCAAACTCAACGGCCAGGCCGGGGAGCTGCAGGCACCGCTCCTGAAGATCGCGGCGCGGCAGGAGTACATCCTGCAAGAACTCATCGAGCTGCTAGGGTCGGTGTTCCAGCAGCGCAAAGACGCGGCGAAGAGTGCGTCAGCCACGAAGACGGCCAAGGAACAACTGCCGGGGCCCGTGGCGACGGATAAGGCTAAGGGACTAGCGGATGACCTCGCGACGTTCATCCGCGCCCAACAGCCGATCATGTCACAGACCGCCAGCCTCATGGACCAGGGGCCGCAGGATCTCACGACGGAAAAGGAGGAGCTGCTGGGCGAACTGGCACGGGCGGAGGCGCAGTGGGCCAAGTTCCTGGCCGAGAAGCTGACCGATTTCTCTAAATTGCCGCAGCAGGATTTTGCCGATGGCACGCTGGCCAAGCAGTTAAACGAAGTCTACCAGGACGTGGACAAAGCCGCCGCCGCACTCTACGCCCAGAAGGTCGAGGTCGCTGTGCCGCAGGAACAGGCGGGCTTGGAGAAAGCCCAGGAACTGGAGCACAACATCGAGAAATGGCTTTCGAATAAACCGGACAACGTCAAATGGAGCATGGAGGAACCGGCTAATTCGGCCGATATCCCCATGGCGGAATTGCCGGCCGAGCTGTCAGACCTGGTCGGTGAGCTGCTCGACAAGGAAGAGCAGATGACGAAAGACGTGGAGGACGTGTCGAGTGCCTGGCTGGATTCGATGGATAAGGGTGCAGGTTGGGACGTGGGAGATGGGCCGATCTCCGACATGAGCGCCAAGGGTGTCACCGGTAATCTGCTGCCTAATGACAGTGAGATCAGCGGACGCTCAGGCGAGGGGCGCTCGGGCAAGAGCAACGGGCAGATGGTGCAGGACGCAGCGGTCGGCAAGGAGGGGCGGCAAACGCCGACGCGCGTCTCGCCCGGCCCGTTCGAGTCCGGTAGCGTGAAGGATGAGGCGCAGAATGACCCTGGCGGTGCCACCGGCGGCGGGAAGCTTTCTGGCGCCACGGAGCAGGGGCTGCACGGGCCCACCCCGCCGCCAGCTCCGGAGAAGATGGCGCGGCTCTCCGGCGCACAAGCCAAGATACGCCAGGAGGCGGAGGCGACGGCGCTGAAGTTACGCAAGTACAAGTTGCCGTCTGGCGATCTGGAGGCCTCCATCCAGGCGATGCGCCGGCTGGAAGCGGCTGCCAAGCAACAGCATGGGCTGGCCGTGCGCCAGGCGTTTAGTAGCGCGGTGGACGGGCTGGAGGAGGCGCGCCGCGCAGTGGGGGCGGAAGCGGGGTTGCTACGCGAGCGCTCGCAGTTGCCGGAACGCGTGCAACGCGAATTAATGAACGGCCTGCAGGATAGCACGCCGCCAGGCTACGAAGAGATGGCGGCCGATTATTTCAGGCAGATGGCCAGAGGTCCGAAATGAAGTGTCTACTGATAGGCGTCTCCCTGTGGGTGGTTGGCGCGGCTTGGGCGCAGACCAACGTGGTGCTGCCGAATGGCGGTCTGGAGAGGCCGGATCCGGTCGACGCGCGTAAGCCGGCGGATTGGGCGCTGCCGGACGGCCTCGGCGTACAGTGGACGCATGATGCCGCCGCGCCGCAGCATGGCAAGTGCCTGCGCCTCGACACGACGCCGAGCGAGCAGCAGATGCAGGCCCAGTGGACGAAGATGGGGCTGACCAATATCTGGCACATCCCCAAGCCGGCGCCGAACGCGATCGCCGACACCTACGGGCTCTCGTATGATTCGGCGCTGATACCTGTCAAATCCGGGCAGGCCTATCGGATCACGTTTGATTACAAGGGGGCGGCGGGCGGCAAGGTCTGGGTGCGCTGCTACGGGGTTTTCGACGGCGAACGCCGGCAGCGTTACGAGAAGGTGGTGGCCTGTGAGCCGACGGCCGGCCAGTGGCTGACGTTTAGCACGGTGCTGCATCCGACGTTGCATCGTCCGGATTGCACGCTCATGAAAGTCATGCTCTTCGCCACCCACCCGGCGGGTCAGTATTGGTTCGACAACATTCGGCTCGTAGAAATTTCCGCCGAGGAATACGCCCGGGCGAAATCGGCTGGGACGCAAAAGCGGGGCCGGTGACAAGGTTTGGTGCGTGGAGGGCGGAACCTAGATTCGTAACTTGAACTTTCCTTTGGCCGACAATACACGCGAGGGCAACTGGTTATAACGTGGGACCGCGAAACCATTTGGAACTGTCCGTGCGGATCTGGTGCATGGTCGTTAGTCTTTTGACGAACGAGCCTTGCGTAGCGATGGTCACGGTCATACAGATATTTGCCGGTTTCAGGCGTTCTTCCGGTGAGCGTCTGCCTGCCGTCCCCGGCGGCCTTGTGCTGGCCTTTACACACAAGTTCTTCCGGACAAATACCATGGCCGCAAACGCGATTAAATTGACCCGTCGAACCGCAAATTAACGAATTTCGAACCGCAGAATCTCGAAGATC
>CAIZKT010000332.1:0-2956 GCA_903933565.1 uncultured Victivallales bacterium
CCCGCCGCTGAGTACTGCGCCGAATCGATCGTCGGTGGCGCGCCGCGGCTGAGGTACAGTTCGTTCATCCCGACATCGTCATCGTCGTCGAGTTTGATAACCAGGTTCGACCCCGTGGGCACGAGTACGTGGTAGTACTGCACTTCGTCCGCGGCGGCAAACGCCCCGGCGAAAGGCGTGCCGAGGGTCAGCAGCGGCATGGTGAAGGTGGCCGGTGTAGCGGACGCCGCCGCGTTGTTGGCAAGGCTGCCGCCTTCCAGGGTTTCGTAGCGAGCATCAGCCACCACGATGAAGTAGAGGTTGCCGGGGACAACCCCCTGCAGGAAGAGGCCAAGTTCTGCCGTGTAGAAATGACCGGCAGCGAGGCCGCCATGGTGCTGCAGCGTGCCGATCACCCGGTCATCCGCCGAGAGGGTCGCATCGGTGGAGAGATACACGACATCAAGCCAGGTCCGCGTCGCCTCGGCGGTCCCGGTGTTGGTGACTTTCCAGGAGACCTGGAGCGTGCCGTTCTGGGTGCCGGCGGCGGGACCGCTGACCTGGCTGGTCACCAGGTCGATATCCAGCGGCGTCAGGCCGTTGTACTCGAAGGCCCCCATATCGACGTAGCCACGCGGCCCGGACTCGGCATTCGGGACCCCCGGGTGGTCGTAGCGCAGCAGGCCGAGGAAGTCCCGCAACGGCGCCCCGGCGCTGCTACCCGAGTCGATGGCGGGAGAGCCATCCTGAAGCCTGTAGGGCAGGGCCTCGGTGCCGACGTAGAGCGGATCGGCGGAAAGGTTGCCGTTCTGTCCGGTCTGGTTGGTCAGGTCGCGGTAGTCGCCGTAGCCCGCGCCGGGATTGTAGACGTCGCAAGAGCGGACGGTCAGGGCGGACGTGCCAGCCCGGTACAGGCCGGCGGAGGAGTTGCGCGTGATCAGGCTGTTGGTCACCACCGCGGTGGCGGCGTCCGTATGCACGCCGGTGCGGTTGTGATCGATGGTGCAGTTGTACAGCGCGGCCACCGAGCCGCTGAGGGCGAAGACCCCGGTAGTGTTGTTTTCGGCCACGACGGTGTTTTCGAGGTCGAGCCTGGCGCTATTGCAGGCCCCGATGCCACTGGTCCCGCACTGGGTGACGTAGGTGTTGCGGAGGCGGGCAGAGCCGTTGTCCAGCAGGACTGCCGCCGTGGTGCTCCAGCCGCCGTAACGGACTTCAACCTGGTCCAGGACGCTGTCCATACTGCCTGGGCCGAAGATCAGCCCGCCCCAGGCGCCGCGGAAGGGGCCGGCCGGGTGATGGTTCGTGTCGCCGCCCACGCTGTCGTCACGATCCGTGGTGATGACGATGGGCGCCGCCACGGTCCCGGCGGCCGCAAGAGTCCCGTTCACCCTCAGGAAGACCTCGCCGTACTGGGCCTTGATGATCAGCCCGGGTGCCAGAGTCAGCGTGCTGCCGGCGGGCACGGTGACGTCAGCGGGGAGGATGTGGACGATGTCCGTGTTGCTCCAGTGTGCATCGCTGAGGAGGGTGCCGCCGTCCAGGCGCATCCCATTCTGCCCATTCTGGTCGAGGGTGACGCCGCTGATAACCGGCACCGAGGCCAGGTCCGCCGAGATGGCGGCCCAGCCGTTGAGGCTGAAGGTGCTACGGGTGAGCTGCGGCGTGCAGTCTTGCAGGCGCAGGCCGTAGACGCCGGAGCCAGAGACGGTGCAGTCGGTCATGGCCAGAGCGGCTCCGTCCACCTCGATGCCCGCCGTCGCGCTCCAGCCCGGGTAGAAGACCCGGACATGGGAGAGGGTGTTACCGGTGCTGGTAGGCTCGAAGCGGATCCGGCCCCAGACGTTCGGGTACGGTCCGTCGTTGGCGCCGTTGTTGTTGGTGTCGCCGCCGACACTGTCGTCCCTCTCGCTGGTGAACGTGATGGGGGCGGCGGCGCTGCCGTCGGCCAGAAGGGTGCCCCGCACGATGAGGTCCGTGGAACCGTAGGCGACTTTGACGATCTGGCCCGGGGCCACGGTCAGGGTTCGGCCCGCCGGCACCGTGACGCTCCCGGCCAGGCGGTAGGTGATGTCCGGGTCGTCCCAGAAGCCGTCGCCCGGGAGCGTACCGGAGTCCACCGTGAGTCCGTTCACCCCGTTGTTAGTGACGGTCACCCCGTCGACGTCGGGGTTTGAGGCCAGGTCCATGGAGACCGCCGAGCCGCGGTTGTCGGCGAAGATCGTCTCGCGCAGCAGCGGTGACGCCCCCGCGATGCGGATGCCGTTGGTGCCGCACTGGCGCAGGGTGCAGTCGGTCAGGCTCAGCCCGGCGTGGTCGACGATGACCTCGCCGGCCCCAGTCCAACCGCCATACGAGATGCGGCAGTGCCGCAGCGTGTTGCCCGTGCTGGTGGAGCTGAACCAGAGCCCGCCCCAGAGCCCCCGGTAGGGTCCGTCGTTGGCGCCGTTGTTGTTGGTGTCGCCGCCGATGCTATCGTCGCGGTAGGAGGTGAACTCCACCGGGGCGCCGGCGGCCCCCGCGGCGACGAGGGTGCCGTTGACCAGCAAATCCACCGCGCCATAGCCGAATTTGACCACCTGGTTCGCGGCGATGTTCAGCACGGAGCCGGCCGGCACGGTGATAGTGCCGAAGAAGACATAGACGATATCCGGGTCGTCCCAGTTCAAGCCCCCGGCGGCCAGCGTCCCGGAATCCAGCGCCAGGCCGTTGGTGCCGTTACCGCTGATCGTCACCCCATGGATGTCGGGGTTTGATGCCAGGTCCATGGAGACCGCCGCACCGCTGTTGTCGGCGAAGATCGTCTCGCGCAGCAGCGGTGACGCCCCCGCGATGCGGATGCCGTTGGTGCCGCACTGGCGCAGGGTGCAGTCGGTCAAGCTCAGCCCGGCGTGGTCGACGATGACCTCGCCGGCCCCAGTCCAACCGCCATACGAGATGCGGCAGTGCCGCAGCGTGTTGCCCGTGCTGGTGGAGC
>CAIZKT010000333.1:0-5095 GCA_903933565.1 uncultured Victivallales bacterium
ACGGAGCTGACTTGCGCCCGATTCCCGCGGGTGGTTCCGTAATGCCTCAGAAACTGTGAAAATCGGGGTCGGGATCGGCATCGGGATCGACGGCGGCACCGACTGCGATCGCGACCCCGACCAGGTCAAAGCGTGCCGCCTTCCAGGCCAGACCCGCGTCGATGAAATGCCGCAGGTAGGCGAGCACGGTATCGACCGAGACGGCTTGGCGCTGGCTCTTCAGTGCCTGACTCAGGGCGCGTGCGGTCCGAATTCGATCGTGGCCTCGTCGGCGCCTGGCGCCCTGAAGTTGACGTAGGGGCTTTGCCTGACCAGCTCGTTCTCAAGCGCTACCGGGCCGGACCGCAGCACGACGCGCCGCGCCGACATCCCTTTGGGCAGGAGGATGTGGCAGGCGACTTCCCGAGTGCGAGTTCCATGGAACTTCAGTGCCAACGTCTTGGCGGGAAGATCGAGCGCATAGTCATAGGAGAAACCCGCGCCCGCGCCCTCATAGCCGATCGCCACCGCGCCCTTGGTGATGCCGACGATGCAGAGTCTGGGCGAGAACGTGACCCGCTCAAAGCGAGAACTCTCATCCTTCACCCCGGCAAAGCCCTCCACCAGGGCGGCAAACATGGCCGCGAGGCCCCAGACATCCGGGGGCGCAAAGGCGGTGTCCGGGCACGGCCTGCCATCGGGGTGGTACCACACGTAGGGCCCCACCGTTTTAACCAACTCGAAGTAGCGGTCGAGGATGTCCAAGCCGTACTCCTCAAAGCCATTTTCAAAGGCGCCGCGGGCCAGTTCGCCGCCCACCAATGGCAAGACGCCCCCATTCACGTAGCACCCCGGGTTGCAGACCCAGTCGCCAGAGAAGTCCTCGGCGTGGAAACTGTAGGCCGGGAAAGGCGGGTGAATGCCGAACCATTCCGCAAAGTACTCTCTGGCCTCGGCCTTCCGCCGCCGGTACTCCTCGATGATGGAGCAACGCTGCCGGAAGTCGGCAATGCCGCGGTTCAGGTTGAAGGCGTTGCAGAGGCTCAGCTGGCTGGCCTCGTCCACCCCTTCCACGGTTACCGGGTCAAGGTGGACCTGATGGGTGTAGAATCGCCCATTCCAGCACACCCGGTTGGTCCTTTCGCGGAAGCCTCTGGCCGTGGTCTCCCAGTGTTCGGCGCGGAGCGTGTCACCAAGCTGGCGATAGAGGGTGGCCAGCCGACCGGCGGCTTGGCACATCCCCGAATTGTCCCCATGCATGATGCCGTAGGTCGTGTGCGCGTCGATCTCGCCATAGGGATTCCGCCTGAATTTGCCGCGCGGGTTATAGACGAAATCCCAGGTATCCAAAGAGAACGGCCGCTTGACCAACTGCAGCGCTGGGGCCCAGCGTTTCGCGTCGGTCATCGAGTAGCCCATGGCTTTCTCCAACGCGGGGAGCAGCCGTGCCATCCAGTCATCATCGCCACTGCTCTGCCAGGCCAGATACACGGCCTCAACCAAGAGAAACTCCACGTCTGCCTCAGTGGGAACGCGAGCTCCTCTGCCTTCCTTGTCGAACCAGTCAAAAACCGCGCCATCCGGCGCCTGAGTCTGGGCGAAAACCTCAACGGCGCTCTTCACGTCAGGCTCGATGTAGCGGAATCCCCGCAGTTGGTATGTGTGGTCACGGATCCAGACGGGATGCAGCTTGCCAGGCGGAAAACCCGTGAGCTGCTTTCCCTCTACGGCTTGGGTGACGCGAGTCTGCCGGAAAGCAGCCCTCACGGTGTCACAAAACGCCGCGAATCTCGGGTCGGGCAGATCGAAGGTGGTCATGACAATCTCCCCACATTGGCGGTGCTCGGTATTACCCTAGCCCGACCCTGGCCAAGAAAGACTACGGCGGGCTGAAAAATCGCCTCCGCCAGCCTGAAAGCGCGCCATGGGCAGCCCGGCTCCTGATGCACTCACGTCGGCACCCCCATGGACAGGCGCTAAAGAGGAGTAGAGAATGTCAAAGTAGCTTCAAAAGTCGGGGGTTGACCCCAATGATGAGTCATGAACCTGCTGGTGGATTACTACCCTGAGGTCCAGTTCCGGCCTTACGGCTCCGGCGCCACGCCTGCGAACGTGGTGCCGTTTCTGCGGCAACTGGAGCTGGGCTACCTGTGCATCTATGCCAAAGGTCACAGCGGTTACTGCACCTGGCCCAGCGCCCTCAAGACGCAGCACAACCAGCTTGGCCAGGACATGCCCAAGGTATTCCGCGAGTACACCCGCGCGGCCGGGACCAAGCTCGTTCTTTATTACAGTGGCCTGGTGGACGGCATCGCCGGCGAACGCCACCCCGACTGGCGCCAGTGGACGCTCGAGGGCAAGCCCGGCGAGGCGCTGTTTCAGGACTTCAAGTGCACCACCGCCTACTCCATCTGTCCCCTGAGCAGCTACTGGGATGAGTGGGTTAGCGTACACCTGCGCGAACTCATTACGGGCTACGACCCCGACGGTATCTGGGTGGATGGGGACTGGCCGGGGCCCTGCTACTGCCCGCGTTGCCAGGCCCGCTTTCGCGCCGACACCGGCTGGACAGAGCCCTGGAATGAGGCGATCAAGCGCGCCGATTTTCAGTCTGAGTATGCCAAGAGCTGGAACCGGATCACGCACGGCTGGCGCACGCGGTTCAGCGCCTACGTCACGTCGCTGAAGGCCGATTGCGCCTACAGTGCCGGCAATGTCAGCCCCCGCCGCGAGTTTGCCGCGCCCTTTGACTGGCGCAGCGGCGACTTCTTCTCCCCCGGCTTCTTCTACCTGCACGACATCGCCCGCATGATGCGCTGGTACGGCACCCTCGGCGTCCCCTACGACGCCTATGTCTGTGACACCAGCTTCACCCACGTCCGCAAGCACGTCCGCAGCCGCACCAAGAGCTTGGATCGCATGTTGCAGGAAGCCGCCACCGTCGCCGCAGCAGGGGGCACCGTCGGCTACTGGACCTACCCTCTCGGCAACGGGGCCTGGGTGCCGTCCAGGATGCGCCGAGCCCTGGCCGTGCGCCAGTTCCTGAAAGAACGCGAGGACCTCTTTCTGCACTCCAGCAGCGCCCGCTGGAATGCCATCCTGGTCAGCGACCCGTCGACCCCGACCTTTGGCGGCCCCGGCGTCGAAGGCGCGCACAAGGCGATGGCCGCCCTGCACCGCTCGGTGGATATCATCGATGAATCCGCACTCACCGACACCTTGCCCTATGACCTGATCGTACTCCCGGAACAGGCGTTTCTCGACCCCTCGACCGCGGCGCAGCTGAAGACCTTCGTGCGCGCCGGCGGGGTGCTCCTCAGCAGCGGCGCCAGCCTGCGCTCGCCGGAGTTGCAGGCGCTGCTGGGAGTGCGGAGCGTTCGCTTCGGCGAGGTCAAGGACGGTCATGTCCTGCTCTCGACGAGCGACGAACCCACCGGGGTCGACAGTGCTTGGGACAAGGTGGAACTGGGGGTTGGCGCCAAGGAGCTCTATCCGTTGTACCTGTCCTGGGACCAACTGAACTTTGAGACCCGCAACGTCACCAACAACTGGCCGATGCATGGGCAGCTCGATGAAGAGCACCCGGAACCCGCCGGTTTCCCGGCGGCCATCACCCGCCGACTGGGCCAGGGCCGAATCGTACACCTCTGCACCGGCATCTTCGGCCAGTACAAGCAACTCGGCGACCCGCAGATGCTGCGCTGGCTGCGCGAGGTCGTCGAGTTCCTCCAGCCGCAGCCGCGCTGCCAGACCAACGCGCCGTCGTGGGTGGACCTCTCACTGCGCCGCGGCGCTGACGGCCGACTGCTGGCGCAGGTGGTCAACCAGACTCCTGGACGTGACGTCGCCAGGCTCAACACCGATGACACCTGGGTGGACGAGATCCCCGAGGTCGGCCCCTTTACCTTGGCACTGCGACTGCCGCGCAAACCCCGAGCCGTGACCTGGGAACCCGGTGGCAGGGCGCTGGCCAGCCGCTTCAAGGGCGGCGTCCTGACCCTCGAGGTGCCGCGCTTCAGGAACCACGGCTGCGTGGCGGTGCGGGAGTGAGGGCACCCCGGACCCGGGCGGCCGGGTTCTCGGCAGGGCGACACATCCCACGCGTAGCTCCCCATACTGGTGCTGGTATCCCGGCCATCTGGCGGCGGCGGCGGTGCAACAGGTTAATGGCTGGCGGCGACAAAGGCCTGGCAGGAAGGCGTCATGGCATGAAACTTCAGATCCGAGATACGGGGGCGTACGGCAATGGAGTCTATACCGAAGAGCCGATAGAAAGGGGCCGCATTATTGGCGTGTTGGACGGCATCACACTCACGCTTGACGAGTGTATTGAAAAAGTAAGAAGAGGAGAAGAGAACGTATCCGATCCATTGCAGGTCTCTTTGGAGGTCTGGCTGGATCTTGATGAACCCTCACGCACCTTTAACCATAGCTGTCATCCCAATGCCGGTATCAGAAAACGGAGCGAACTGTTTGCCTTGAGAAACATATCCGCCGGTGAGGAGATAACCTACGACTATTCCCTGACCGTAGGGCCCAATGTCCCGACTGAACTATGGACCATGTCGTGCCTATGCGGTCACAAGGAATGCAGGAAAAGGATCGGGAATGTCGTGAGCATCCCGGAACGACGACTGGCGGAATACCAGAAATTGGGCGCATTACAGGACTACATGAAGGATGAACTGCAGAAACTCAGAAAGGTGAATGGCACGTATATCCTGCCGGAGTATCGGAGAATCGTCCTCTAGCCCATCGTCTTCTCTGAACTCCTGGAAGTCTGCTGCCGCATGCCCTCAAGCCCATCTCTTGGAGCATGTATCATGCTCGGATAGAGCGATTTCAGCCAGGCTCACGGGCCGATGAACAAGGGGCGCAGGTCAGTTCCGTAGGGGCTTCTGTTTCGATCGTCTCCGCGTCCGGCGAGCAAAACGGGTCACTTGACTCTTGGGGGAGACTTCCGGCGGGACATGTCGCGAATGCCAGACGCTGCGGAGCGCTGAAAGCGCGGCCATTCCTCAGCCCAGGGCAGCGCCCTGGGAATGAATTCAAAACGAGATTGAGCCCTGCCGGGGCGGCATACCGACAGTCCATGGGCACCGCGCGGCCAGCTATG
>CAIZKT010000334.1:0-5746 GCA_903933565.1 uncultured Victivallales bacterium
GCAAGCAGACAACTGCCGGCAAGAAGAGCCCGTACTACCACTATCGCACCATGGTCGAGGGCCGGCTCTACACCGGCTCGACCAAGTGCAGACGGGCGCCCGAGACCCGGACGTTCGAGGAGGACTTCGTCAAGGATCTGCGCCGCGAGACCTCCGCGAAGGCGGTCCTGATCAAGATCCACGACAAGGTCTCCGGCGGCCGCAGCATCGAACTGAGCGACGCCTGGGGGCGTTTCCTGCGCAAGCCCCGCGACCGCGGCATGACCGAGGCCCGGCGTAAGGCCGCCGAGTCGCGCTGGAACGACTTCCTGGCCTTCCTGCGGGATCGCTACCCAACGCTCAAGGCGCTGAACGAGGTCGGCCCGCGCATCGCGGAAGCCTACATCGAGCACATCCGCACCCAGGGCCGCTGGCAGCGGTCGGTGACCTTCAAGCGCCGTGGCGACCGCAAGGATGTCTCCTACAAGCAGAACCTGCAGAACCTGTCCACTGCCGCCCGCAATGACTTCCTGCAGACCTGCAAGGCGGTCTTTCGGCACCTGAAGACCGACGCCGGTTGTGTCGATAGCCCCTTCGAGCACATCAAGGCGCTCAAGAACCAGGCCTCGACCCGCGAGCCCTTCTCCCCCGAGGAACTCAAGAAGATCGGCGAGAAGGCCGAGGGCGACATGTACAGCCTCTTCCTCACGGGCATCTCGACCGGGCTGCGCGAGGGGGACATCTGCACCCTGCGCTGGGACGAAGTGGACCTCGACCGGCGGCAGATCGCGCGCCGCATGCGCAAGACGGGGAAGGTCGTCAACCTCCCCATTCTGCCTGGCCTCTACGAGCATCTCCGCGCGCTCCCCAAGCCGGGCGACTATGTCTTCCCTGGCCTGGCCAATCTCTACACCGAGAACCCCTCGGGCATCAGCTACCGCGTCCGGCGCCTATTCCATGACATCAAGATCACGACCCGCAAGAAGGTCACCGGCCGCGACCGCAAGGTCTCCATCAAGGACGTGCACTCCCTGCGCCACACCTTCGTCTATCTCGCCGGCCTACACCGCGTGCCGCTGCCGGTAGTCCAGGGCGTCGTGGGCCACTTCAGTTCCGACATGACCCAGCTCTACATGAACCACGCCACCGATGAGGCCAAGCGCACGGAACTCGCCCGGATCCCGAACTACCTGGCGCCGGCTGCCGCGCTGACCGGTGCTGACGCCTTGGTGGCGTCGATCAAGAGCCAGCTCGAAGGTCAGCCCGCGGAAACCATCCAGGCCACCATCGCCGCCTTGCAGGCCATGCTGCCCAAGCCGGCCCCGGCCGCCGCCGCGCCTGTTCCCGCCCCTGCACTGGCACCCCCGCAGCCCTGACCTGCCCTCGGCCCTGGCACCTCGCCAGCAGTGTGGGAGGGGCGCTTCGTCGCGGCGAATCCCTCCGCGCTGCCCCAAGGCGGCGGCCACCGCCGCGGTGGGTGCCGTCAGCCGCCGGATCGCCTCGACCAAGGCCCTGCCGTCCTCGCGCGGCCTGCACCCGCTGCAGCGGCCCCATATGGCCGCGTTCAGGGATTCGCACAAGCAGATCCATGGGTCCACGGAATTGCTTGAATTGTCAGAAAGATGATATACTTATTCTGACAAAATTATGGGTAAGCACAGACAGTCCATCGACAGTCGGGTCCTGGCTCGAATCCGCGACAAGGGAGCCGGCGCAGTGTTCCGAGCCGCCGACTTTATTGACATCGGGTGCCGCAGCGCCATCGACCAGGCACTATCGCGGCAGAGCCGTACCGGGACGATCCGCAGGATCGCCCGTGGCCTCTACGACCTCCCGACCGTCCACCCTCTCCTTGGCATCCTCAGTGCTCCCAGCGATGCAGTCGCCAAGGCCTTCGCAAGTCGAGATGCGACCCGCATCCAGCCGACCGGCGCCGCCGCCGCCAATGACCTCGGCCTTTCCGACCAGGTGCCCATGAAGGTCGTCTATCTCACTGATGGGCGATCTCGACGCCTGCAGGTTGGCAAGCAGCAGATCGCTCTCCGGCATGCTTCGCCGCGCAACATGACAACCGCCGGCCGTGTGAGCGGCACGGTGATCCAGGCGCTGCGCTGGCTTGGGCGTGGTGGTGTCGATGACCGGACGGTCCTCGCCCTTCGGCGTCGCCTGTCGGACACCGACAAGGCACAACTGCTGCAGGATCTGGGCTATGCCCCTGCCTGGATCGCTGACGTCATGCGCCGAGTTGCCCAACCCCATGGGAGTCCATAGTGGACGGCTTTATCAGGCTTTCTGCCGAGGACCGTCGCGCGGCGTGCGAAGAAGCACAGCGCCGTAGCGGCCTTCGTGCCGTCAACATCGAGAAGGACTTCTGGGTCTGCTGGACCCTGCGCGAGCTCTTCAGCCTGTCGGGCTGGGGCGCGCACCTGACCTTCAAAGGCGGCACGTCGCTGTCCAAGGCATGGGATCTCATTGCCCGCTTCTCCGAGGACATCGACATTGTCATTGATCGTGACTTCCTCGGCTTCGGCGGAGACGAGAGCCCGGAGGCGGCGGCCAGCAGGAAGCAGCGCAAGGCCCGCCTTGAGGCGTTGAAGGCCGAGTGCCAGAAGCGTATCCGTGACGAGTTGCTGCCGGCATTGGAGACCCGCTTCCGGCAGATCCTGCCGACTGGACTTGTCTGGTCCCTGGTCCCAGCGGCGGCCGACGAAGACCCAGACCGGCAGACGCTGCTGTTCGAGTACCCGAGCGTCCTGGCTACTGTGTCGGGCTACGTCCGGCCAGTGGTCAAGATCGAGATGGGCGCGCGGTCCGACACAGAGCCAGCGCAAGACCCGGTGATCCGGCCGTACCTGGCCGACGTCTTCCCCGCGCTCATGGGGCCGAGCAACGTGCAGGTCCGCGCCCTAGCCCCGGAGCGGACGTTCTGGGAGAAGGCGATGCTGCTGCACGAGGAGACCTATCGCCCGGCGGGCAAGGTCCATAGGGCCCGCCTGGCCCGCCATTACTACGACCTCTGGTGCCTGATCACCAAGGGCGTGGCTGCGCGAGCGGTGGCGAGCCCTGGCCTATTCGAGCGCGTCGCGGCCCACCGCGAGGTCTTCTTCAACTGGTCTTGGATGGACTACTCGACGCTGCGGCCGGGGTAGCCTCCGCCTGCTACCGCTGGCGACGCAGGTCGCAGAATGGCGGCACGACTACGAGTCCATGAGCGGGGAGATGTTCGTCGGCGACGTGCCATCCTTTGACGAGATCCTGCGCGTAGTCGGTGACTTCGGCCAGGAATTCAACACGGTGACCTGTCGCGGTGGCGAAGGTGACCACGGGCGGAGATGAGGAGTGGGCGCGCCGGACCGGGGCACCCACCGTGGCTGGGCGCCGACGCCGGTCTGCCCGAACCCTAGTTCCGCCAGGCGGGCGCCCAGTGGGTCGTGACCCTGCGGAGCCCGCCGGCCCAAATCAGCCCCCAGATCACCTCAACAGTTGAGGCGGCAGAGTCACGGCCAGAGTCACGGCTAGGGGGGGGCCTGGGGCCGCGCGGTTTTGGGACTCCGGCCTCTATCTCTCCAGTGCGCCCGAGCGCGCCGAAAATTTCGCAGAAAAAAAGACGGCGGCCCATTCTCCCAGGCAGAGCCGCTCCATGTACCGGAATTGGCTGAGCGATGGGTTCGAGCTTACGGCGACGTGCTGCGGCCCAAGCTGGTTCTGGCACGCTATCGCGCCGCCGACCCACAGTGGTGGCGGACCGCGACGCTCGACCGTGCGCAGGGGCTTTGGGGTGGCGAGGTGGCTGCCGCGAAGCTGACCGGGTATCTCAAGCCGGAAGTGGTCACCATCTACCGGCTGGGCAATATGGCACCGTGGCTGCTGGAGCATCGGCTTACTAGTGTATCGTCCGGTTATTTGATTGTTTTATCAAGAAGCTTGGCGACGGGACTCAACTTGGCCAGGATCTCCTCAGCCGTCTTCACCCATACGAAAGGCTTGGAATGCTGGTTGTGATCCTCAATGTAGTCGTGAATCGCTGTGATCAACTCAAGGACGCTGCGGAACACGCCACGGCGGATGCGTTCCTGGGTGATCTTCCCGAAGAAGCGCTCCACAAGGTTCAGCCAGGAGGATGACGTCGGGATGAAGTGAACATGGAAACGCGGGTGTTTCTCGAGCCAGGCAAGGACCTTGTGGTGCTTGTGGGTGCAGTAGTTGTCGGCGATGAGGTGCAGGTCGAGATCTGCTGGCGTGGACTGGTCGATCAGACGCAGGAACTTCAGGTACTCCTGGTGGCGGTGCCGGGTCTCGCACTGTTCCAGCACGTTGCCAGTGAGAACGTTCAGTGCGGCGAACAGGCAGCACGTCCCATGGCGGAGATAGTCGTGGGTTCGGGTGCCGTTGCGGCCCTTCTTCATCGGCAAGCCTGGCTGCGTCCGGTCCAGGGCCTGAATCTGCGACTTCTCGTCGACGCAGAGCACCAGCGAGTTCTCCGGGGGGTTCAGGTACAGGCCGACCACATCATGCAGCTTCTCGGTGAAGTGCTTGTCGTTCGAGAGCTTGAAGGTGCGCTCCAAGTGGGGCTTGATGCCGTGCTCCCGCCACAACAGCGATACCGTGGTCCGGCCCATCCCCGACACTTCGGCCATCGCTCGTGTGCTCCAGTGCGTGCGGTTGGCAGGCTTCTCTGCCAGCGTCCGGGCGACCATCTCCTCCTTGGCAGCGCCGCCATAGAGCGGCTGTCTTCCCGGCCGAGGTGCATCCTCCAACCCGGCCGCACCGTGCGCGGCCAGTCGCCGCCGCCACTTCCCCACGGTGTTCGCACTGGTGCCGACCGCAGCGGCAATCTCCCCGTTCTCTGCTCCGGCATCCGCCCGCAGTGCGATGCGGGCGCGCAGCACCTCCCGGCTGGCGGCCGTCGTGGACCTGGCGACCGCCGCAAACTCATCACGCTCCCGCTGGCTCAGTGCGATCTTCGGTGCTACTCTCATGGCGTCTCCCGCGCGGCTAATCCGCCGCATCGGGAGACAAGATAGCCTGCTCCATACTATAATACAACTAATTAACCGGACGATACACTAGTGACCCGGCCGGACCGGTGGAAGTGCTGGATGCATTCTGGCGCGATACCGACATGCGTGAGGGAGATTGCGTTCTGCCTCTGCTGACGTATGCCGACTTGCTGGCCAGTGACGCCGAACGTAACATCGAGGCCGCCCGTGTCCTCTATGAAGCCAAGCTCCGTGCATCTGTCGAGGCCGGTTGACTCGGCCACGCTGGCTCTGCTCGATGGGGTTACGGCGGCCGCCGCCGGGCTCGACGTGCCCATCCTGCTCATCGGCGCCTTCGCCCGGGATGTCATCTTCGAGCACGTTCACGGCGTGCTCACCGAACGGGCCACCGGTGACGTGGATGTCGCAGTGTTGGCCAAGACGTGGCAGCAGTACGCCGAGCTTCAGACCGCATTGCTGGGGGTGGGCTTCGCCAGACACCCGAACCAGGCCCAGCGCCTGGTCCACTGTACCGGACTGGTTACGGACGTGATCCCCTGTGGCGAGGTAGCTGCGGCAGACGGCCACATCCGTTGGCCGGAGGACGGCGCCCTGATGAGCGTGGTGGGCTTTGCTCAACACGACGGTGGTGAACTGCCAGGCATCGATGGCGGCCTGTCACCAGACCTCAGGAAGTTACGCACGGGGACTCGCAAGTTGAACGCCGGTCGTTTCGCGGGTCCGGCGGCTCCTGTCACAGCTCCGGGGCGCCGGGGAGCAGGCAGACC
>CAIZKT010000335.1:0-7829 GCA_903933565.1 uncultured Victivallales bacterium
GGTGTCCCCGCGCGCCCCCGCCGCCGCCGACTCTCCCGGCCATCCAGGGCCGGTCCCCCCCACGGGTACCGAGCCCCCTCCGCTGGCACCCTCGAATGAGACTGATTATCCGCCATCCTCGATTCTTTCACGGCTTCTGACTCGTTGCGCGGCGGCGCTACGCCGCGCAATCTCTGACTCGTTTCGGAGGGAAGTTCACAGGCTACCAGAGTTCCCACCACACGCTTGTGGTGCGGGATTTAGCTCTGGTGGCCGTGATCAAGAAGAATGTTGGCGGAGAGGCAGGGATTCGAACCCTGGGTCCCGCTTGCGCGGGACACAGCATTTCCAGTGCTGCACAATCGACCACTCTGTCACCTCTCCGCGACATCAGCGGTATAGCAGTGTCTACTATACCGCCTGACCGTGCGGCGGCAAGCAGGGCAGCGCGTCTGGCGACAGACGAAAACCCACGATCAGGAAGTACCCACCGACGGCACGGTGCGGGACAGAGCTGCGGCGCCAGGCCCCGGGAAGCCTCTGCCGACCCTCACCCGAGACCGCTCACCACCTCCAGCGGGGCAGCGCCGCGGTTCGGTGCCAACGGTCTGCCGCTGTGCATCGTCTCACTTCACCAGGTTGAGAATGGCGTAGTCCTCAAGCAGGTGATAGTTGGTCTTGCTGATCTGCGGCGTCATGCTGAGTTCTTTCCAGGGCAGGTAACGGCTGTAGTTGTAGCGTGAGATCAGAATCGTCCACGAGGAACCGACCCCGAAGGTCTCGCCGCGCGCCGTCAGGTCCTTGATCGGCACTGCCATCTCGCCGGTCCAGGAGGTGTCCTTGTCTTCCCACTTGTTCAGGGTGCCCTGGCACAGTGCCGCCACACGCAGGCCGCCGGGGTTGTCCTCGCTGCTCTTCAGGCCCAGCCGACCACGACCGGGGAAGAACAGGGTAGTCTTGCGCCCGGCAGGCGTGACGTACATCTCCCAGTACCAGGTCTTGTCCGCTGGCTTGAGGAACAGCTCGGCCAGGTCGCCCATCTGGTAGTGGTGCAACTGATCTTCCGTGCCTTCGGCCACGATATCGGAATCCGCAAACTTGACACCGAGATAGAAATACTTGTCATCCCAGCAGACCCGGGCCTCCCCAGCCTCTGTAAGAGACTTGCCTTCGCCGATTTCCGCTACCGAGAAGTACAAGGGGAAAACCTGTGCATCCTTCCAGGCCGGGTCGTTCAGATCGCCGTCCACCGTCACGGGCACCGCCGCATAGCGAGCCGTGATCACCGGCTGGACTTTCTCAGCCTTCCATAGCGATGCACAGCCCGTCACCAGGACCGCGCCGATGGCCATCCCGCCCCACGCCGTGATTCTGCGTGTCCGCCCCATCCATGTCGATGCCGTCATCGCTCCAGGCCTCCTTCTGTCGTCGAGTTTGTCGAACTCACTCCAAGAAACCGTGCCGCACCGCACGATCGTAACCAGACCGTGTAACCATATCACGATGCCTTTCGAGTTACCACGCGCGCCGACGCCCCATCAGCCGATGGTCAGAAGCGCGACTTCGGGGGGACAGTTGAAGCGCAATCCGTGCAGATTACCGACCCCCGTGCTCACATACAGCAACCGCCGCGACCACTCATGCAGCCCGGCCACGTAACGCGGGTCCCGGACCGATGCGAAAGGGGTACCGAGCAGCGGCAGGCGCAGTTGGCCGCCGTGCGTGTGGCCGCACAGCAGCAGGTCCCAGCCGTAGGGCTCCAGCAGTTCCTTGGCGTCGGGGTTGTGGCAGAGCACGACGCAGGGCAGGTCGTCCCGTTCCAGGCCATGGAATGCCTGGGCCGGATCAGCGTCTCCAGCCCAGAGATCGCCCAGCCCCACCAGGACCCAGTCGTGCCCCGCTACGCGGGCCGTAGAGGCTTCGTTGAACAGGCAGTGGATCCCTGCCGCCGTCAGGAAGGCGCGCATCTCGGCAAGCTCCAGGAGCGCTCCGTGATGCCCGGCCCAGCGCCCGCCGTCATGATTGCCCAGGCAGGCGTAGGTTGGCACCCGGCGGGTCAGTTCCTGCAGCACCGCCGCGTACTCCTCGCGCTGCGGCAGGCTTGTGGTGATAAAATCCCCGGTGATGCAGACGAGATCGGGAGCCGCCTCCAGCCCCATGCGGATGGCGCGCCGGATCAGATCCAGCGGCACCACGTCGGAGAGATGGAAGTCCGACAGGTGCAGCAGCCGCAGCGGCCCCGCTCCAGGACAGCGCCGTAGGCGCACCCGCGGCTGGCGCAGCCGCAGCCAGCCGGGTTCGATGCGGCTCATGTACACGGGGGTAGCGACGCACGCCAAAGCCACTCCGGCGCCAAGGCCGAGAAAGACACGACGGCTGCAGCGGCGTTCGGTGAGCATAGGAGAAACGACCGGCAGTGGCACGGCCGACCTCAGGCCTCAGAAGGCTTCTGCATCCTGCGTCCGATGTGCTCGAGTTGGCGCAGGAACGTCTCGGGGATAAGTCCACCCGGGCTGATAGGGACGTCCCAGGAGATGACGCCGCCCTTGTCCACCAGGTGCCGCGAATAGCCCGCCACCAAATCGGGCGGGAAGCGCGGTTCGCCACGGCCCCAGGATTCGCCGAGGTAACTCAGGATGTGGGTGCGGGCGCGGTGGCCATTGAGCTCGATCCAGGGGCCCCGACATTCGGGCAGCGCCTGGGCGATCTCCCCGGCCACGAAGTCCTCGCACTCGCTATGGCAAACGATGGGGACCTTCACCCCGGGGTTGAATGCCACGATGCCGTCTGGGTTACCGGCCCGCAACGCACCAGCGAAACTGGCAAAATTCGGAGTGTCCGTGTGCCTGTACATCTCGTCGGCGAAGTAGCAGCCATCAATCCACCAGCCTCGCACCAGCGCCCCCCAGCGCCCTGACCACTCGCGCATCACGGCCTCCCACTTGACCTGGAACTCCGCCAGCCGTTTGCCGGTCCGGCGCGTTCCCCACGAGTGCGGCCAGCTGCCCTCAAACCCCCACTCCCACCCCAGTCGCTCCACCGCCAGCGGGTCGGCGGCCGGCGCCCCGCTGGGCAGATAGACCAGCAGCGGTATCCCGCGCGCCGCCAGGGCCGTGCCCAGCTCGGCCACCAGGTCGCGACGCGAACACTTGCTCGGCCGGATCCCGACCAGCTCATCGTAGGTCGCATTCGGAGCCAGAAAATGCCCCGAGTTCTGGCCGATGGTCAGGCACAGGAAGCGCGCGCCCACCACCTCCAGTTGCCGCACCAGCGCGTCCACGTCGAAGCGATCCACCTGGAGGCTCCACGCCGTGGCATCCTGCTTGGCGTCGCCCAGATAGTGGCAGAAGGCGCCCCAGCCACACTCGGCAAACCACGCGGTCCGATCCGTCATTGAGATGCCCTCTGTAGGGGAACCAGGGTTCGGTGTTCAGCCGGGGGTCCTGCTGAACCCTGAACCCCCGTCCGCCCCGCGGGCGGCCTACTTGCCCAGCCGCTGGAATGTCGTCGACTCGGCGAACAGCGCCGGGTTCTCGCGCTGCGCCGCGATGGCCTTGGCCAGCGCCTCGGTTGTGGTCACGTCCTTGCTCACCACCTCGGGATTGATGAGCCGCAGCACCAGTTGCGGCCCGTCCAGGCGGAAGGTCCCGAAGTGGTACACGCGCCGGTCTGCGGGCGCCTCACCGTTGGCCGAGCCGAGCAACTGGAACTGCATGACGGGCGTCGTTCCCGTCTGCGCCACGAAGGCACGGAAGAACATGCCGTCCTTCGCGTTGCTGGGGTAGCTGACGAGGTATTCCTTTGCCCCCAGCGGCAGCACGAGTAACTCTTGCACCGCCCCGTCGTCGGCGACCGTCAGCCACTTGCCCAGCAGGGCCCTATTCACCTCCTGCTGAGACTCGGTGGCCAGCGGCACCTCGTAGACGCAGCCGACCAGCAACAGGCATATCCCCGCCATACACACGGTTTTCATGGCACCTGCCTCCTTTCGCCCGGCCGAGTCAGGGGTTATCTGTTGGCACCATCGCGATGCGGTCGATGGTGAGGCTCAGACCCGACAGCGACCCGGTATCGAGACGGAAACTCGTGACCCGACCACGCCAACGCGGCTTCTCGGCCACCGGCAACAGATAATCATGGAACTCGCCGTCGGCAATGAGCGGCACACTGACGGCGGCCGCTTCGGTGATTGCCTGTGCCGTGGTCGACCAGAACAACTGCAGCGCCCCCGCGTTCCCGGCGGCGGGCGGGTCTACCTTGGCGCGAACCAGGACCGCCTTGTAGCGCCGGGCCCACAGGCTGCCGATGGGGGTGCTGATGGCCGGGTCATTACTCCTGGTGGTCAGTCTGAGCGCCCCGTCGATGACCTTGAACTCGCCGATGCCCATCATGGCGTTCCAGCCCTCCGGGCCTTGGGCGAACTCCCAGGCGTCCACGTTGCTGGCGCCGACGGTAGGCAGGTCGTAGGGGCCCAGCCCGACATCGGCCGGCGTGTAGTTCTGCGGCCAGCCCTTCTCAGGCTTCTGGCAGAACACCTCGCGCACCGACTCATACATACCGAACCCGAACTCCTGGCAGGGCTCCGCGTACGAGCCCTCGCCCCACTCGTTCAGCGGCGCCAGGATCAGACGCCGGACGCCCGACTCGTCGGCAAAGGTCTTGGCATCCTCGCAGATGCGCCGGAACTTGGGCACCGTACGGCCGTAGACCACCGTGGCCTTGTTCTCGCCAGCCCAGGGCCGGTCATCCCAACCGGTCGACAGATTGGGCAGAAACGGCAGAATGCCAGTCTGCTGCCGGGCCCGCCAGTACGGCAGGCTCGAGTCGGCCACCAGGTCAAAGGAGTAGGCGCGCGGGTTTTCGGCCTTGCCGCCGTGGCCCATGTAGTGGTAGATGCTGGTCATGTCGAAGCTGGCATCCGCCAGCCACTGGACATCCTTGGCCGCGGTGGACGCCTCGGGCCACTTCATGCTGACAAACCAGATGCCCTTGTAGCCGGCGGCGCGCGCCATCTCGCGGGAAATCTCCAGCAGGCGCTTGGCACCGTCCTTGCCACCCAGGTCGCGATTCATATTGCTTGGACTCCAGACCATCACCACGGGCATGTCGTTGATGCGGTAGTACTCTGGCGTGCCGAAGTAGTTATCGATCCAGAACTGCGTCACCTTACGCTGGTCCTCCTCGGAATGACTTCCCGCCCCGTTGTGATTAGCCCACATCATGGCCCACTTCAGATAGGAATTGTAACGAGACTTCTGGAACGCCTTCACCCAGTGGTCGAGATGCTGGCCGCCGCGGTCCCAGTACCAATCCACCAGGAAGTAGCTGAGGCCGTTTTCGACGGCCCACTTGATCTGCCAGTCGACGCACTCCGGGTTCGCCTCGTCGTACCACCCCAGCACCGGCCTGCGCTCCGGCGCCGTCGGCCAGATGCGCGCCCAGCGGTCGATGGTAGGCCAGCCGGGGAAGTACAGCGCCCCAAGCTCGTAGTCCGACTTGAGCGGCTGTGGTTCGGGCACGTAACTCGCCTTGGGCAGAGCCAGCGCCGGATGCACCTGAAGGCGCCCTTTGAAGCCTTCCGCCGGCGCTCCTGAGCCGCTCAGACGCAGTTCGAATTCGCCCTCCACCTCGCGCTCGGCGGTGAGGGTGAACTTCAGCGTGGCCACATCCAGCACGTCGACCGCGGGAAAACGCTCCCAGCCTGCGGCGGTGGGGAGACGAACGCCCTCGGGCAGACGCAACGAGTCCACCCGCAGGTCGCGGCAGGTCTCGCCACCCAGGTTGCGCACGCTCACGGAAAAGGGCAACACCTGGCCGCGCCGGGCGATGGCGCTCTCCACGCCGGCCGTACGGATCTCGATCACCGGCGGCCCCAGCGGGTCCGGTGACACCTGGAGCCGCCGAATCTTCGCCGTGGCGCCGACCACGTCACTGGGCTGCAGTTCCAGCGCCAGGATGTCCCCTGACCAGCCCGTCGCCCCGCCCAACAGCAGGTTGTACAGGTGGAAGCGACCGTCCGGCTTGACCGCGAACACCTCGCGGGAGCGGCCCTTCGCGCTCGCCGAGGCCCAGCTCAGAGTGGCCGTCCGACCGCGGTCCACCGCCAGCTCAAGGACGACCCAGTCGCCCGCGCTGTCCACATTGAACGGCGCCACCGGACTGCGTAGCAGCAGCGCTTCGTCGGCACTGCCTTGCAGCGCCCAGGCGCCCTCGGCCACGGCGGCCGAAACCGCCCCCGGCGCTTCCCAGCCGGCCGTGTTCTGCGTAAACTCCCAGGCTGCGCGGTCGGTCGCCGGGGTCGCTTGGGCCAGCTCGACCACGCGAATCCACTCCACGGCGAAGCTCTTCTTGCCCTTGTCGGCCTCCGCTGGGCGCGCCAGATCCAAGCGCAGCAGAATGATCTTCTTCTCCGCCTGCCAGAAGGGGAAGATACGGTAGTCGTGCCATTGACCGTCGCCGCGGACATTGAAGGAGATCAGCTTCTCGGGCGAGAAGCCGCCATAGGGGGTGTCGGTGGTGTTGCTGTAGAAGAGCTGGCCCTGGCCGCCACAGTCAGTCTTGAGTCGGAACTCGACGACTTGATAGGGCGAGGCCGTAACCTCAAACTGCGGGCTGGTGACCCAGGGGTCCCAGTCCAGGATACGGGCCTGGAGCGCGCCGTCAGCCGCACGCACCTCAGCAACGTGGTTGACCTTGGCGTCCCACCCCTGGGCACCGCCTTGGTCAAAACGCCACTCCTTGAGCACCGCCCCGGAGGCCGCGATGCCGCCGACCAGGGCCGCCGCACCAAACCATTTCAAGCTAGACACGATGACTCTCCCCATGGCCTTCACGGCCGCTGACCCAACACCTCCAGAACTGCGCCTCGTTCCCACACCGCCGAAACCCGCAACCGTCAGCCTGGATGCTTCACGGCCCGCCGTGGCAATACAGGGTCGAGTCGGTCGTGAAACGCCCGGCTGTCATCCCTTCCACATGGCCGTCGAAGAATGAGCCATTGGCCCCCGGGCCGTGGACGAAGTTGGCCGGGCTGTTGACCGGCCCGCAGTAGTAGGGCGCGCAGCAGCCGTCGCCCACTGCCCGCTCGACCGGGCAGTAGTGCGACCAGGCCCAGCCAGCATCGAAGACAAGTAGAGACATCGCCGGACGCGTATACTCGTTGAGCGACCGTGACGAGTTCGCGACAGACTCATTGCCGTCATTAGGCCAGGTGTGTCCGCCCGTGGTGATGACGGCGTACTGTCGATTGCCGCCCCAGGCGGGCGAGCTGTTCGACGGGCACTTGTGGACCGCCATGTTACCTACATAGGACGAGGTCAGGTTGAACCACCATCTCTCCGCAACCATACTGCCCCCCACATTGCGGTAGACAACGGGCAGTTTCTCGGCGTTATCGTCCGTATACATCAGCATACCCAAGGTGATCTGCTTGACGTTGCTCTGGCAAGAGGCCTGCCGCGCCTTCTCGCGTGCCTTGGCCAGCGCCGGAAGCAACATCGCTGCCAGAATGGCGATGATGGCGATCACCACCAGCAACTCGATCAGGGTGAAGGTCTTCTTGTGCATTGCTCTTACTCCCTGCGGTTTCAGCCAGTCAGCCACGCGCATAGCGCCTTTGCCTTGGTGGACGTCGGCGAATACCGCCAAGGCGTCGGTCCTGCGGTCTGCGGTATCGGGATCGCGCGCGCCGCCGACACCTGCCGTGACGCCCTTGGCGCCGACGCGCACCCCAAAACGAAAGACCGTCACCGTACTTCACCACCGGGCGCTTTCAACCACCCGGACGAGTGCCGGGCGCAGGTCAGCTCCGTAGGGGTTTCGGTTTCGATCGTCTCCGCGTCCGGCGAGCA
>CAIZKT010000336.1:0-6132 GCA_903933565.1 uncultured Victivallales bacterium
GCCACTGCCCACGAGGCCGTGGGCGGTCCAAGGAGATGGAGCGGCCGCGGCGCGCGGCCACTGCCCACGAGGCCGTGGGCGGTCCAAGGAGATGGAGCGGCCGCGGCGCGCGGCCAAGGAAACACGCAGGACCCATGCACACTTGGCTGACACTGAGGGGGTCTCCCGTCCGGGCCCGGCGCCTGCGGCTGGCGGCCGTCTATCTGTTTCTGACGGCCTTGGGCGTGACCATGGCCTTCCCTTTCTTCTGGATGATCATCACCGCCTTCAAGGACCCGGCCTTGGTCTTCGTCGATCCGCCCCAATGGTGGCCGGAACCGTGGAAGTGGGACAACTTCACCAAGGCCTGGACGGCGGTGCCTTTTGGGCGGGCCTATCTCAACACCGTCCTGGTGACAGTGCTGGTTACTCTTGGCCAGGTATTGACCTCAAGCCTGGCGGCGTTCGCCTTTGCCCGGCTTGAGTTTCCGGGGCGCGACAAGCTCTTCATCGGCTACCTGGCGACCATGATGATTCCAGGCAGCGTCACCATGATTCCGGTGTTTATCCTGACCAGCAAACTGCCGACCATGCTGGATTGGCTGCTAAGCCCGGAAGCCCACCTGTTCAGCCGCAACCTCTACCTGCTGGGGCAGTACTATGTCGGGCGCCCGGTGGGCCTGGACAGCTACTTTGCCCTGATCGTGCCCGGCATGTTCAGCGCCTATGGCACCTTCATGCTCCGCCAGTTCTTCATGTCGATCCCCAAAGACTACGAGGACGCGGCCCGCATCGACGGCTGCAGCCTGTTCGGTGTCTACTGGCGCGTGATGATTCCCCTCAGCCTGCCGGCCCTGGCCACCCTCGGCATCTTTACCTTCCTCGGTTCCTGGCGCGCCTACCTGTGGCCCTTGATCGTCTGCTATCGCGAAGAGGTCATGACGTTGCCTATCCTGATTCGCAGCTTCCAGGGCATGTACTCCACCGAGTGGACCTTACTGATGGCCGCCTCCATCCTCGACGTCATCCCCATCCTCATCGTCTTCATCGTCGGCCAGCGCTACTTCATCAAAGGCATCAACATCGGCGGCATCAAGGGCTGAGAAGCGCTTCGGCTCTGGCCTGCTACCGCGATTGCCCAAGCCGTACCCAATAGCCCGCCGCATTGGCTCGTTCCATGGGCAACTCCGTACGCCGTATGCTCCGTCAGCGGCAAGACGAACCGGGAAGGCACGAGATGAGCGACCGCGCAGCGCCGACGTCACCCGTGGCCAAGGGTGGCAGTTCGGCCTTCAAACAGATCCTGGTCTCGTTGTTCACGGTTGGCATCTGCTGGGTGTTTGTGCGTTTCGGCAGCCTGCTGGTGACGATGGCCATTTCGCACACCTGGTCGGCCGACGATCCGCGGGTATCGGCCTACGCCTTCATGTTCCGGGTGATGATCATGCAGTTCGTCTACCCGTCGGTGCTCAACATCTTCCGGCCGGCCTTCATTCCCCTCTACAACGAGATCAAAAAGCAGGATGGCGAGGTGGCGGCCATGACCTTCGCCAAGGGCCTGCTGGAGATCGGCATGATCCTTGGCTGCGGCGTCTTTGCCTGGCTCTGGCTGGTGCCGGGCTGGACGGTGCGCATGATGGCCAGCGGCTTCGACCCCGCGCAGCACGCGGCCAGTGTCGCCATGATGCGGCAGATGGCGCCCGGGGTGCTCTTTCTACTGGCCGCGGAGATGTATCTGATCCTCTTCCATGCCGAGCGGAAGTTCGCCTATCCGCACAGTGCCGAAGCGGTGCAGAAGATCGGCTGGGGCCTTGGCGTTGTGCTGCTCGGGCGCTTGCTGCATCTCGACGATATCGCCGTCGGGGTCAGCTATGCGGTGGCCTGCGTCGCGCAGGCGGCGCTGTGCATCGTGGGTATGCGGCGCACCTTCGGTTGGGCTCTGCCGCTTGCCAACCTGTCCCGCTGGTGGGGCCTCTGGGGACGGCGGACGCTGTTTCTGATGGGACCACTGGTGGTTGGGATTCTGGCGGCGCGGTTCCGTGACATCGTGCAGTTCCGCCTGCAATCAGACCTGGAGAACGTGAGCTTTGTCAGCGTCGAGTACGCCCGGCAACTGACCAATCTCCCCGTCGCCTTTCTGGGCACACTGGTCAGCCTGGTCATGCTGCCGCATCTGGCTGCCATCCTGCACGGCGAAGGCGGCGCGGACGAGCACCGGCGGACGCTGGAAGGCACGGTCACCACACTGTGCCTGCTGTCGATTCCGGTGGTCTGCACCTGCCTGGTGTCGGCGGAAGAATTGATGGCGCTGCTGTATCTGAAACCCAACTGGGGCGAGGCCGAACGACTGACTTGCCTGCAAGGGGCGTTGGCGGTGCGCGTCATCTCGCTAGGCTTCACCTTCGTGGTTCTGGAGAACATTCTGATGCCGGGTCTGTTCTCCATTAAGAGCATGTGGTGGCCGACCATCTGGGGGGTGGCTGCAAGCATGTTCCAGATCCTTTGCCTGGTGGGGTTGGCCGCGGCCGGACTGCCGCAGGACTCGCTCTGGCTCATCGGCGGCGTAGCCTTCGCCTTTCCCCTCAGTCGGTTGCTCAAGAATGGCGTGCTGATGTTGGTCCTGCGCCACAAGACCGGGATGTTCAGCGGGCGGGTTCTACCGGTGTTCCTGCTGCGCATCGTGGCCATCACGCTGGCGACGCTGGCGGTGCAGGTGGCCGTGGGCTGGTTCGTGCGCCGCGGCTTTGGTGGCATCCCTCGCGGGCACTCGTTCATGATGTACAAACTCTTGCTGGGGGCACAGATCGCTCTGCCCGCCGCGGCTATGGGTATCGCCTTCCTGGTGCTGACCTGGTTCGGCGGCTATCGGGCGCAGATGCTCGAGCTGATCCGTTCGGCGCGCGCCGGCCGCAAGGGGCGCCCCCAGGTCGATCTGTCCGAGGCGTGAAGAGAAACGTAGCAACGTAGGTCGCGACGCCGTTCCCCCAGCGTGCCTCCAGCCCCGGGCAGCACGATACCCCTCCGGGCATCCTGCGCCGCCGCGCCGCAGTGAGGGTGGCGGCGACTCCCAGATCAAAAGGCCCTCTGGGACGCCGCGATTCCTGCCGTGGGCGTGCCCCGCGGTGGCGGGAGGCGTGGGCCTATTTCGCTCCCGTCGGCCGGAAGGACACCGGACCCGGCATGACTCGCAGACGCCGTACGGCCGAAGACACCGTCTGGTTCCCTTTCACCAAGTCGAGGCGTACGTCGTGCGTTCCCGCGGCCTTGAGCGTGTCCGCCGGGACGACGATGTGACGATCGTTGTCGACCTCGCGCGTGACGTCGGCAACGGCCTGGCCAGCCGGGTCAGTGACGCTGATCCGCAAGCGGTACTCGCCGGCCTTGATGTCCGCGGCGCCGAGCAGGTCGTAGTCGAACGCCAGGGACCGCGTCGGCAGCAGCAGCGCCGTCGGCAGAGCAACCGTACCGAACACGGGCGTCTTGAATCTGATGAGCGCGATCTCGTCGAGGTAGAACACGACCGTCGTCTGGTCCGCGAAGTCGCCCTCGCGGAGCCAGAGCTGGATGCGACTGACGTCATTCACCTTGCCCGGATTGGCCTTGACGATGTCCGCCAAAGGCAGGACGACGCGGAACCAGGTGCGTTGCGGCGCGGCACCCACGACCAGGTTGTCGAACAGCTTCCGGCCACCCTCGCGGGCCGTGATCTCGCAGCGCAGCGGCGTGCTGTCGTCGGCGACCTCGTCCCGGCTGGAGTCGACCCTCAGCCAGAAGGAGAGGTAGTCATAGTGCGCCAGATCCAGGCTGCCCTTGGCAAAGTCCACGCCCAGCCGTGGCCAGCCTTTGCGGTAGGGACCGTTCGGGTTCGGGGCCTGGCCCTCGCCGTCGTTGGCGTAGTCCATGGTGACGGTCCACTTCAGGCACTTGGCGCCCGCGTGTTTCGGTTCGGCCGTGACCTCAGTCTTGCCCTCGCAGGTCGCGTTTTTCCACAGCGGGAACTCCTCGTCGCCCAGGTCGCGGCTCTCGAGGTTGCCGACACGGATGGCCTGGTCGAGCGGCGACGTTGCCATCGGCGCGGAACCGCCGGTCGGGTCGGCGACCAGCACGGAGGCCGCGGTCACGCTGGAGCTCTTCTGAAACGGGAGCAGACTGTCGATCGCCAGCGCCAGGCGCCAGCGCTGCAGGTTGAAGTCCACCGAGGGCCACATGCCGTCCGCGAGGTAGCGGTCCTGCGGCACCACGGCATTCCAGGTCTCTTGCAGCAAAGCCTTCGCCTGAGTCACCGCCTTGGCACACGCGGGGTCGGGGCTCTGTTCACGTTCCGCGATGGCCTGCTGCAGAGTGTAGAGGTAGCGGCCGTCGTCGTAGCCTTCGCGGAAGCACTCCCAGTAGACGGCGGGGATGACCTTACCATCTGCGCCGATCTTGTTGCCGCACCCGGAGATGCTCCGGCCACCGCCGTCGAGATCGAGGTAGTGGCGCGACCCGCTCTGGCCCATGTCCCAGCGCCAGATCCAGGGAACCAGCCCGACGTAGCCGCTGCGCCAGAACCCGAAGCCGTAGGTCATACGCCCGCCCTTACACATGATTTCGGGCACGCGCTGCTCGCAGGCCACGTGGTTCGGGTAGCACCAGTAGCTGTAGCGCTGGTCCTTGATCACCTCCCCGTACGGCACCGAGAACGGCTGCGACACCCAGACATCGAGGTAGGGCCGGTAGTGCATGGCATCGGAGGCCTTGGGGTCCTTGGTGGCAAACGTCCGGACACCGGCGGCCTTGACCGCCTGGTAGGTGCATGAACCGAACTCCCAGGCGCTGGAGTCGACCTCGTCGAGAGGCCCGTAGATGATCTCCGGCAGCCCCCGCGTCTTCCAGTCGGCGGCAAAGGCCTGGACCAGTGCGGTGACCTTGGCATAGAACTCCGGCGGCGGCGGGGACTTCAGGGCGTAGTGCTTGGGCGCGTCGGCGCCGGTGTACTTGCGGATCAGCGTCGGCATGGCCGCATCCATGGATACCATGAAGCAGGCGCCCTTGAGCAGCCCGGATTTCTTCATGTTTTCGAGCGCGCTCTCCGGCCGGTAGTAGAGCGCGTCGCGTTTCTCGTCGTAGGCGATGTACCCGGTGGGCGGCACGTCAAAGCCATAGTCGACCATGGTGCAGTACTCGTCCGCGGCGACCTGGTTGATGCGTGCCTCGTCCCCGGTGATCTCCGGCGGCAGTTCGGCAAAGGTCGACTTGGCCTTGCTGGTGAAGTCGTAGTTATAGGCCGAGAAATGCTTGGCGGGGTCTTTGAGCAGCCGGAACCCGAGCACGCGGAATTCGATCGGGAGGTTGACCGGCTCCGTCAGACCGTCCGCCTGGAGCGCGACCGAGCCTTGGTACAGGCCCGGCGCCGTGGCGTCGGGCACGTGGACGGTGATCCAGAACCGGTGCGACTCATGGGCGGGGATGCTGAGTGGGTCGAAATGCTCCAGGAGCTCCGGCATGCGGCGGAAGGTGTCCTTGGAGGTGTAGCTCGGATAGCGGATGTCGTAGTAGCGCAGGTAGCGCACATCGAGCGCCGCGGCCGGGATCTCGCCCGCCGCAGACGTCAATGCGCTGACCGTGAGCGTCACCTTGTTCAGCGGCTTGACGGCATGGAGGGCGAAGTTCAGCGGCTCGAACTCGCCGGGAGTCGCAAAGGCCACCAGCGCGGCGACGCGCTCCTCGCCGCGCGGCCAGGTGTTGGCGTAGACGATTTCGGTGATCGGCCGGGTGAACAGCAGAAAACCGCGCGCCTTCTCCTCCGCCGTCAACGACGGCTCGGGTGCGGTCTCCACAAAGGGCACTTCCTTCCACCCCGGCGCGGCGGTCTCCGCGGCGGCGTCTGCCGCGCGGCAGCTTCCCGCCACGGCCGCTACTGCCAGGATCAGCCCGCTGATCGGTGATCGTTTCATCGTTTTCCCCTTTACCGCCAAGGTGGCGGTCCTGGATGATCGGGAACCGCGCTCCAACCGACGGCGAGAAGATAGCCATAGCGCACGTGGAGGCAAGGCCCTGGTCTGGAGGTCCAGGGCGGTTTCAAGAAACGACCGCCGTCGTACCGCCGGCGGCGACCGCGACACCGCTTTGGCTTGGCGCCTGTGCCATGCCTGACGGCGTGTGTTCTCGCGC
>CAIZKT010000337.1:0-1563 GCA_903933565.1 uncultured Victivallales bacterium
CAGGCGCCTCTCCAGAATGCTCGCTGGAGATGCGGTGGGCTCCACCGCCGCGCCTGAGGCCAGGCGCCTCTCCAGAATGCTCGCTGGAGATGCGGTGGGCTCCACCGCCGCGCCTGAGGCCAGGCGCCTCTCCAGAATACCCGGTGGAGATGCGGTGGGCTCCACCGCCGCGCCTGAGGCCAGGCGCCTCTCCAGGGGAATGGAAATGCGGTGGGCTCCGCCGCCGCGCCTCAGGCCTTGATCTCTTCCACCACAATACGGGTGCCTTCGACGCGCAGGATGCGGATGGGGCGGTCCTTTTCGATGAGGTCGCCCGAGGTGACCACGTCCAGGCGTTCGGCGTCGAATTCCGCGCTGCCGGCTGGGCGAAGGTTGGTGCGGGCGGTGCCGGTTCGACCGACGTAGGCGTCGTACCTGCCGGCGCCAGAGACGAAGCCACGTTCGTGGCCCAGGGAAGACTGCAGCACGAGCTTCTGGTAGACCGGGGTCTTGGGCAGAATCTTGCTGAGCAGCCAGAGGCCCACGACGACGACCCCGGCGGTGGTGCAGGTTCGCCACAGGGCGCCGATGACGTAGTGGTCGAGGGTGAGCGCATCGCCGCCGGGAAGACCCGGAAGGGTGCCGGGGAGCACCGGGATGAGCGCCAGAATGCTGCCGACCAGCACCAGGACGATGCCTAGTATTCCCACTACGCCGAAGCCCGGAATGATGAAGACCTCGACCGCGAGCAGAACCAGGCCGATGGACACAATCAGCATCTCCTCATAGCCTGCCATGCCGGCGATGTAGTGTCCAAAGAAGTAAATGGTCAGCAAGGCAATGCCGGAGATGCCGAAGACCCCAAAGCCGGGGGTCTTGAACTCGATGAAGAGGGCCAGCACGGCCAGGCCGAGCAGCAGCGGGCCCAGGCCGGTGATCCAACGGGCCAGGCGCTCGGAACCGACCTCGGTGAAGCGCACCAGACGCGCACCCGGCAGGTCGACCAGGGGCAGGATGTCATCCACTGTTTTCACCACGGCGCTGGCCAGCAGGGGCTTGTTGTCGGGCGGCAAGATGGCGGTGGCCTCCTGCGCGGTGAGGGTGAGCAACTCGCCGGCAGGGCATTTGACCGGGCCGGCCTCGAAAACGCGGTCCGGGTCGACCATGGCTTCGGCGAGGGCGACGCTGTGGCCATTGTCCTGGGCCAGGCCACGCACCAGGGCGCGGGTCGGCGAGATCATCTTCTCGCGGATGTCGTCCGGCACCGCCTGAACGCTGCCGCTGATCGGGTTGAGCAGGATCGGCAGGGCGTCGCCAATGTGTGAACCTGGGCTCATGAAGATGCGTTGGGTGCCAAGGCAGAGGATGGCGCCGGCGCTATAGGCTGACGGGTTGACGAACGAGTACACCGGGATGTCCGGTTTGAGCGAGGCCATCCACTGCAGGATCTCCCGCGTCTCGAGGAGACGGCCGCCGGGGGTGTCGAGCTCGAGGATGACCGCGGCGGGTTTGAGGCGGTTGATGTCGCGGAAGGCGCGGCGAAAGATGTAGAGCATGCTTTGGTCGATGGCGCCCTTGACGGGC
>CAIZKT010000338.1:0-7094 GCA_903933565.1 uncultured Victivallales bacterium
CGCAGCCTCCTTACCGTGAACGGCTCTCCTGTCACATAATCCCTCTGGCTGTCGTCGATAAAAGTCAGCTGCCCGCCTTTCGAGACCCCTTTCATCTCCCTGAAAGCGGCCTGGTAGAGATGCTGCAGCTGATGTAGAACAGGCAGGCCACGAAGAACACCCGCTCGACGCTGCGATAGGAGCCCTTGATGACCAGGTGCCAGAGGGCAAAAGCGCCAACCGGGACCGCGATGAACCGTGAGACGCCGAAGATCTCGGCGCTGGCCGCCACGCCAGCAAAGTCAGCTACCGCGTTGCCGGCGTTGGTCAGCACCAGGGCAAGCATCAGATAGAAGGAAACGCCGATCCCAAAGCGCTCCCGAATCAGCCCCGACAGGCCCTTCCCGGTCACCACCCCCATGCGGTTGCTCATCTCCTGAATCAGCACCAGCAGCAGGCAGGTCGGCGGCAGGACCCAGAGCAGGTTGTAGCCGAAATGAGCCCCCGCCACGGAGTAGGTGGCGATGCCCCCGGCATCGTTGTCCACGTTGGCCGTGATGATCCCGGGCCCAACGATCAGCGCAAACAGCGCCAGCCGTGTTTTCCACTCTTTCCAGGCAGCCACGGCACGCCCCTTCCAGGTCAGTCCTTCAGATACCGAGCCAGTTCCGCCTGCACGTCCCGGAAGCGGACCGCGCCGAGAAACACCTGTTCCGCATCCACCACCGGAATGGCCCGGAAGCCGTACTTCACCAGCAGCCGGGCCACCTCGCGCAGGCGGGTCTCCGGCGTCACCGTGATCGGTTCCTTGGTCATCAGGTCGGCCATCGTCAGCCCGTCCTCGGCCCGCAGCAACTGGCGCAAGGTCAGCACGCCGGTCAGATGGCGGGCGGGGTCCAGTACATAGATATGGTTGAACAGGTCCACCTCCGCCGCCAGCCGCCGCACCCGCTGCAAGACGCTGCCGGCGCTCTCCTGGCACTCCGCCTCCAGGCAGTGGGTCGCCATGGCGCCACCGGCGCTGTCTTCCTCGTGCGAGAGGATGCTTCTGACGTCCGCGACCGCCTCGCTCTCCATGCGATTCATGATCGACTGCGCGTCGGACTGGTTCAGGTCGCGCAAGACATTCGCCGCCTCATTCGAAGGCATTTCCTCGAGGATGTCGGCGACCCGCTCCGGCTCGGTCTGCGCCACCAGCGCGCGCTGATACTCCGGCGTGACCTCCTCGAGCGTGTCCGCCGCCGCTTCCACCGACAGCGCGGCAAACAGCGCCTGCCGATCTTCGCTGCCCAGATCCCCCATGATGTCGGCGAGTTCTGCCGGGTGGATGGACGACAGGCGGTCCTGCAGGTTGGCAACCCGCACCCCGCCGGGGATCCCGCCCGGCGAGAGGACCTCAATGTGGCGCCAGGTGACGAAGCTCTCTTGCAGAGTGTAATCAAACAGCCAGCGCAACAGGAAGCAGACAAAGCGCTCGAAGCGTAGCCGCCGCAGGATCCCGAGCAGGCCGACTTCAGCATGCGCCAGAATCAGCGTCCCGCCCGAGTAGATCATATGCACGTCGTTGACCCGCAGCACCCGCGCCCCCGAGACGTCCACTACCTGGTCGTCCAGCACGTCCCGGCGAGCCCAGAACTCCGGCCGTGGCGGCGGGCCAGCGGCACGACGGATCACGACCTCCACCAAGCTCACCGAACAGACCACCGACCACGGCAGCGTCAGCATCGGCGCGCCCGTGGTTTCCACTTCGATGGACACCGCCTGCGGATAGGAAATCGTGCGCGCGGCGCCGATGTCGTGGAGACTGCCAAACGCCTTGGGCGCATCCTCGTAACGCACCGGGCGATCCAGCACCCGGGAGAGGTAGAGAAAGGTCACATGCGCCACCGGCGCGCTCACCGGCAGGCTGGCAGGCGCCTCAGCACCAACATTCTGTGGACGTGCGTTCACCGCAGGAACGTAGCCTCTCGGGGCCACCTTTCCAGCCGCGGTTCTCAGTCCAGCGGGTAGCGCCCGTAGCGCCGACCGGCCTCAAACAGCGCCACGATGTTAGCCGGGGGCACTTCGGGCTGGAGGTTGTGGACCGCCGCCAGGATGTAGCCGCCGCCGCGGCCCATTTCCCGCAGGCGCCGCTGGACCTCGAGAGCGACGGCGGCGGGGGTGCCGCGAGGCATGACGCTGCGCGTGTCGACCCCGCCCCAAAAGGCCAGATCCCGGCCAAACTCCGCCTTGAGTCCAGCTGGGTCCATGTTGGCCGCCGAAACCTGGATCGGGTTCAGTACCTGTACCCCCAGATCAACGAAGCTGCGGATGAAGGGGCGGATGGAGCCGCAGCAATGGTGCATCAGAAAGGCCCGGCTGCGCTGGCGCAGATGGGCCCAGAGGCGGGCAAAGTGCGGGCGGAACAAGCTGTTGAAGGCCGTCGGCGAGAACAGCGGGCCTTCCTGGCCACCCAGATCATCGGAGGTGTAGATGATATCGACATTGTCCCCCACCGCGTTCAGAATGTGCTCATTGGCCTCGATCTCGATGGCGGTCGTGCGCTCGAGCAGAGCTTCGACAAAGGCATGGTTGTCGGCCAGGTCCATCATCCAGCCCTCAAAGCCGCGCAGAAACTGCCCCACCGACATGACTCGGCCGCGCAACTCCAGCGAGATGGCGCAGTCCGTCTCCCGGCGCAAGCGCGCCACCGCCTCGGCGAGGCCCGTGGTGTTGATCAGGTCCGCGGCCGTCGGCCAGGGGTGGCGCTCCACCGCCGCCGGGGTGGCGTCGTCCGCAAACGGCGCCCGGTCGACGTAGTAATGACCCCCCTCGGGCTTGCGCCACTGCACCCCCCACTCATCGACGAAGCTCGTCGGCGAGAGCACCCGCACCGTGCGCTGGGTACCGAAGGCGTTCGGGGCATGCACCAGGTCAAGGTCGAGAGCAGCGCGCACATCGGCGTCGATCACGGCCAGGCTGGCGTAGCGCAGCGACTCCTGGGTGCTGAGGTCCGGCAGCCCGAGTTCCCGGCGTAGGGCCGGGTAGCAGGAGGCGACGATGGTGCTGGCCAGAGAACCGCCGAGATCGATAGGGACACGGTCGGGCTCCTCATGCCGCAGGGCGCAGAGCACGCGTTCACGGTGTGTCATACCACAGTCCTCCGCTGACGAGGCCGCGCCAACACCGGCTACGCTCGCCATGCGTACAACGATACCGCCCTGCCCGGCCACAGGCAAGAAACGGCCAGGTCCGGCATCTCTATTCCGCCTTGCGCCATCCCGCCCTGGAGCCGGCGGTCCCCGCCGTATCCCCCTCGCGCCATCCCGCCCTGGAGCCGGCGGTCCCCGCCGTATCCCCCTCGTGCCGTCCCGCCTGGAGCCGGCGGTCCCCGCCGTATCCCCTTCCTCCCGCCGTATCCCCATCCGGATACCGCGGGTGTGGGCTCACTCGGCCTGCCAGAGGGTGGCATAGCGACCCATGGCGTGGACCGCGGCCTCGATATTGGCGAAGGGGGTACCGGGGTAGACGCCCCAGATCAGGCTCAGGCCACCGTCGCGGGAGCCCAGGGTGCGGATGCAATCATGCAGATGCGCCTCGACCGCCGCCGGTTGGCCGAAGACGGTGATGTTCTGCCGGTCGACATCGAGGTCGAGGTAGACCTTACCCCAAGCCAGCCGCCGCAGGTTATCCAGGCCATTGACCAGGTCCTGGACATTGAGGATGGAGATGCCGCACTCGATGAGGTCGGGGATAATGTCCAGCACGTAGCCGTCGCTGTGCAGTTGTACCTGTACGCCATGCGCTCGGCAGTACTGGAAAATGCGCCGGTACGCGGGTTTGATGACCCGCCGCCAGGCCGCGGGGCTGATCGGCAGCGCCTGTTGCAACCCCAGATCATCGCCGAAGCTGATGACATCCACGCCCGCCTCGATCCAGCGCTGGGCCACCGCGAACCAGAAGCCCTCGATCTTGGCCAGCAGCTCGTAGAGCTCCGGGCGGTCTTCGGCGAGGTCAATCATGAAGGCGTCAAAACCGCGCACGTAGGTCGAGCGCAGGAAGATAAAGCCGTGGTCGGTGCCGCCCCAGGCGACGTTGCCTTGCTCGTGGGCGGCGCGCGCACTGTGGGCCGCCTTCTGCCAATCCGTGAAGGTATCCGGGTTGGGGGGCGTGTAGCGGGCCAGGTCGGGCCAGGTCGGGACGGGATGGCCATCGCAGATGCCGTCGAGGGACTCGAGCGGGTAGATCCAGTGACAGCCCCAGATATCGGTCTGGGTCGAGTTGGCGGCGCGGGACGACTGCCGCGCAATGCCGACCCCGACGTAGGGCGAAACGTGGCGCAGGGCCTCGAGCCGCTCGCCGAACTCGGCGAAGACGGGGTAGGTCACCGAAAGCCGCGAGCGTACCACGGGGTCGCCCTTGAGACTCAGATCGCGCAGAAACTGTTCACGGTTGCTGTTCATCGGCCTTGTCTCCCACCGGCATGGCTGGCGCTCCGGGCCGCCGCCGCCGCGCTGGCGACGCGCTGCAAGCCGTCGACCCACTCCTCGGTACGCAGGCGGCTGAAGGCCAGGCCGACGCCGTCCGCGGTAGACTGGTCCACGCTGTAGTGTTCCCCCGGCACCACTCCCACCCCAGCGCTGATGCAGTGCCGCTGGAAGAGCTCCCCCGGCACGCCATCGGGCAGACGGCACCACAGGCTCGGCCCACCGGCGCCCCGCGTCAGCCGGAACCCGGCCCCGCCCAGGATCTCGGCGGCCGCCGCGGTCGCGCGGCTGAAGAGGTCGCGATAGTAGGGCTCGATGACCCCGAGGTGGCGGCGCATGTGGCCCGCCGAGATGAAGCGGCAGAGCACCCGCTGGAAGAAACCGGAGGTGAGCAGATCGGCTTGTTCCTTGGCGCGGGTGAGGGTATTGGCCAGAGCGCGCGGCGCCAGGCAGAAGCCCAGACGAAAACCGGGCATGAGGATCATCGAGAAGCTGCGCACGTAGGCGATATTGCGGCACGCTGGAGCACAGGCCGCCAGCGCCTGCGGCCGGCCCTGGCCGAAGTCCAGCCCGCTCAAGGCATCGTCCTCCACCAGCAGCGCCCCCCGTTCGGCGCAGAGTTCGGCCACCCGCTGCTTGCGCTCAACCGACCAGCAGATGCCGGTCGGATTGTGGTACACCGGCATGGTGTAGACCAAGCGCACTGGCCGCACCGAAAGCGCCTGCGCCAGACGCTCCGGGTCAGGACCGTCCGGACCTACATCCACCGACTCCACCCGGGCGCCAACCTGCTGCAACAGCCGCAGTACCCCCGGGTAAGTCGGCCGTTCAACCACCACCCAATCGCCCCGCTGCAGCCAGACCCGAAACACCAGGCTCAGAGCCTGCTGCGCCCCGCTGAAGACGACCACGTCACGCTCGGAAATGCCAAACCCCGCCTCCACCAGGTCGCGGCTGAGAACCTCTTTCAGCGCCGCATCGCCGCCCGGATCGCCGTAGGCGAACGCCTCCCCGCCTTCCTCGTCCAGAATCCGATCCATGATCTGGCGGACCACGTCGGCCGGAAAGAGCGAGGCAGGGGGTTCGCGCCGGTCCAGGTGCAGAAACGCCGCCCGCTGCCGCGCTGGCGGGGCCGTGGCCACAGCGCCGGACACATAGGTCCCGCTCCCCACCCGGGAAACCACCAGGCCGCGTGTCCGCAAGCGCCGGAAGGCCTGGTTCACCGTGACCGGCGTGGTGCCGTGCCGACGAGCCAACTCACGCGCCGAGGGCAAACGCTGCCCCGCCGCTAGCCGCCCCTCCCGCAAGTCACGCTCCAGCCCGTCGGCAAGCTGAATGTAGAGGGGAAGCGCTAAGGATCGGTCCAAGTGGACTAGCTCACTTGGGGAGTCTGCCCGGCTTTCTTGCATCAGTGACATAGTCCATTATAGTCTGGTGCAACTTCCGCAGCGGTGCTTTGGGCGTCGCCTGCCGTGCGGTGTGACCGGGACAGCAAAGGAACCATAGTCATGAACGCGGAAAGATACCAACTAAACGTGCAACTGGCGCAGATGCTCAAGGGCGGCGTCATCATGGACGTGACGAACGTAGAGCAGGCGCGGATTGCGGAGGATGCGGGGGCGGTGTCGGTGATGGCATTGGAGCGGGTGCCCTCGGAGATTCGGGCGCAGGGCGGGGTGGCTCGCATGTCGGCTCCGGAGATGATTCAGGCGATCAAGGCAGCGATGACGATTCCGGTGATGGCGAAGGCGCGCATCGGGCACTGGGTCGAGGCGCAGATTCTGGAAGCGCTGGGGATTGACTACATCGACGAGAGCGAGGTGTTGACCCCCGCCGACGAGGAATGTCACATTGATAAGCATGCGTTCCGGATTCCCTTCGTCTGCGGTTCCCGCAATCTGGGCGAGGCCCTGCGGCGCATCGCTGAGGGGGCGGCGATGATTCGGACCAAGGGCGAGGCCGGGACCGGCAACGTGGTCGAAGCGGTGCGCCACATGCGCTGCATGAACCGCGAAATCCGCGAGCTGCAAAACCTGCGTCCCGAGGAAGTCGTGCCCTACGCCAAGACCCACGGTTTCTCGACCGAGTTGGCGGCGCGGGTGCGCGAGCTGGGACGGCTGCCGGTCGTCAACTTTGCAGCGGGCGGGATTGCCACGCCGGCCGATGCGGCGCTGATGATGCAGATGGGTTGCGACGGCGTTTTCGTCGGCTCGGGCATCTTCAAGAGTGCGGATCCGGCGCGCCGGGCGCGGGCGATTGTGCAGGCCGTGGCCCATTACAACGACCCCAAGAAGGTCCTCGAGGCGTCGATGAACCTGGGCGAGGCCATGCCAGGCCTTGAAATGGGCAGCATTCCCGAGAATCAGCGCATGGCCGGCCGCGGTTGGTGATGACGGCAGCGCGCCGGTCGGCCCACTGCCTTAGAAGCCGGGGCCGTAACGACTCAGGTTACAGCTCAGGTGCATGTCTCTGCCCCAACGGGGCTGTGGCGCTTGTATGAGACTTGCAGCAACCTCGTATGACCCAAGGCGCTTCCCATTCCGCCCCTCGTCCGCCGCGGCGCACGAGGGGCGCTCTCCAGGCGATCCGGCGCGTCCCGGCCGGATAGGAATGGGAACCGCGTCGGAAAGTCTCACTCCGGCATGTCCG
>CAIZKT010000339.1:0-6543 GCA_903933565.1 uncultured Victivallales bacterium
CCCTCGTCTATCGACCCACCACGGCGGGCAGGCCCTCGACCCTCTGCGGTTCTCAGACAAGCGAACCCCTACGGAGCTGACTTGCACCCGTGATGTTGACGCCGCCTGTCAGCCCTCCTATCTTGGAGGCATGGACCAGGCGACCCGGCCATCCCTGCTGGAGAGACTGCGCGATGTCGAGAACCACGCCGCGTGGGCGGAGTTCTTCGCACTCTATGGCGGCATGATCAGGGGCTATGCCCGCAAACTGGGCTGTTCGGCCGCCGCCGCCGACGATGTCACGCAGGAGACTCTCGTCCGGCTGCTGAAACGGATGCCGGAGTTCGTCTATGCGTCCGGGAACGGGCACCCTTTCCGCTCGTATCTCCTGGAGATTGCCCACGGCCGCGTGGTGGACTCGTTCCGGCGCGAAGGGCGGTTCACGACGCTGCCCGAGACGCCGTCGGGGGAGATCCCGGTGTACGCCCGGGCCGGCAACTCTGGCGCAGCGCTTACCGAAGCCCCGGACGCGGGAGACCTGGCCTGGGCCGAGAGCGTGCTCGCAGAGGCCTGGCGACGGGTGCGCGGTCGTATCCGTCCCGAGACGGCCCGCGCTTTTCGTGCCCTCGCGACCGGCACGGCGCCAGCGGCGCTTGCGCGGGACCTTGGCATCGCTCGCAACACCCTGGACCAGTGCAAGTTTCAGGTTGTCGCGAGACTGCGGCGCGAAGTGAAAGGAATCCTCGCTGAGGCCGGTGAGGTCGACCTGCCGCCGTCGCTGTTGGCCGCCGTTGGGCAGGCTCCGTGGGACGAGGCGGCCCGGGATGGCCTGCGGCAGACCTTCGAGACGGGCACCCCACCAGCAGGACAAAGCGCCCATATGCGCTACGTGCAGGGGCTGCTGGAGTCGGGCGCGAGACCTGCCCTCCCGGGGGTCTACCTGGGGGATGCGACCCCGCCGGCAAAAATCACCTGGACAGTGCTGGCGTCCGGTCTGATAGCGGGGGCGGCGCCGAACACCGGGTTAAGACTGCCGCACCGTGGGGTGTCTGGCCAGCATACACGCTTTGACCGTACCGAGGACGGCTGCTGGCACGTGGTCGACTTGGGCTCGACCAGCGGTACCGCTGTGGACGGCCGCCTCGTCCCTTCGGCGCGTCTGCTGGACGGCAGCATCGTCCAGATGGGAGAGGCGGTGCTGGTCTTCGTGAACTGGGAGTGAGGGGTTCGGCGGCGTCCCTACCTTTGGTCCACCGTGACTCATAGGGCACATCCCCGTGCCGCGGACGGCCGTTGGCATCAGGCCGACGGCATCCCAGGCCGGGGAGAATGCGGAACGCGCGACGGTATAGTGTTCGCCCATGCAAACGACGGAGCCCATCGTGCGTCCGCTGGAGGGCGGCACTCAGCCCCTTCCCTTCGCAGATGATCTGACGCCGCCCACACGTCTTGGCCTCTACGAGGACGTGCGCCCCTTTGCCTTGGGTGGCATGGGCATGATCTGCCGGGCGCGGCAACTCATGCCCCAACGCGAGGTGGCCATCAAACTGCTGCGCTCCGGCGCGCACGCCTCGGCGGCGCTGAAGGAGCGTTTCCTGCGCGAGATCCGCTTGGCGGCGAACCTGGACCACCCCGGCATCGTTCCGATCTTCGATGCCGGTGAGCAGGACGGCTGGCTGTATTTTGTGATGCCGCTCCTGGAGGACGCGGAGTCGTTGGTGGACCGGGCCGCGTCGCAACGGCTCGATTGGCGGGCGCGGCTTGGCCTGGCGGTGCGGGCTGCCGAGATCGTCGCGGTCCTGCACCGTGAGGGGTTGCTGCATCGCGACCTGAAGCCGGGAAACATCCTGGTGGACCGCCACGGGGAAGTGCGATTGCTGGATTTCGGCCTGGCGGTGGCGCTGGAAGCGCGGACCACCGTTTCCCCTTTGAGTGGTGGTGGCCTCGCCGGCACCCCCGCCTACCTGTCCCCCGAACAAGCGGCGGGAGTGCCAGCGCGCGAACTGAATGCCGCCACCGATGTCTACGCCCTCGGCGTGGTGACCTACGAGCTCCTCACCGGCCACATGCCCTACGAAACCGAGTGCTCACTGCCGGAGATCCTGCGCTCCATCCGGGAGGCACGGCCGGCAGCTCCGTCGAGCTTCGTCCTCGATCTGCCGCCCGCCGTCGAACAGGTCATTCTTGCCGCACTGAGCAAAAAGCCCGCCCACCGGCCAGCCGATGCCGGGAAGTACGCCGCCGCGCTACGGCGTGCCGCCGACGGCTCCACGGCTCGAACGCTTTCCTGGTCGGCCTGGCGCTCACCTGGACGGCTGCTAGCGGCGGCGAGTGCAGCCGGCCTGGTGCTGTTGCTGGCAGCGGGGACCGCAGCCCTCTTCCACCGCGTCTTGGGCTCGCCCGTCGCCAGCGCCCCGGCGCGCCCGGTCCCCGGTCTTCAGCCCGCGGCTCAGGCGGGGCCTGCTTTGGCAACCCGTGGCATCCAGCTTGCGGCAGAGGCGGGATCCCCTGGGGCCCCGGGGGCTTCCGACAAAGTTGACACGGCCGCCGTGGCAGGCGGCAGCGCTGCAACCAACGGCAACGACCAGGGCGCCCGGACGCCGCGCCCCGGCGGCGTCAGCGCGGCCGTCGGAGTCGTCTTCGTCGACCGGAATGCGACCGGCGCCCGCAACGGAGCGTCGTGGGTTGATGCCTGCACCGACCTGCAGTCGGCCCTGGCCGCCGCGGACAACGGGAATGAGATCTGGGTCGCCGCGGGCACCTACAAGCCCACCACCGGTAGCGCCCGCACCGTCTTCTTCCAGATGCGGCTCGGGGTCAACCTGTACGGCGGGTTCACGGGTACCGAGACGCAACGCACCCAGAGGAACTGGACCACGAACGAGACGGTTCTCAGCGGCGACATCGGAGTGCCCGGCGACACCACCGATAACTCGTACCATGTGGTGTTGTATGTCTACGGGATGGGAGGCTCTGTTCTGGATGGGTTTACCGTGACCGGAGGCATGGCCAATGGCAGTGGCGATGACGACAACGGGGGCGGGGTGTTCTGCATGGATGCCCCGGCGCGGCTGGTGAACTGCCGCTTCGCGGCGAATGTGGCGGCCAACGAAGGGGGTGCGGTGTTCGCTAAGTCCGGCGAGCTGGTTCTGGCGGACTGCCGGCTGGTAGGCAATACAGCGGCCGGCTGGGGTGGCGGCGCCGTGTGTGTCAATCAGGCCTCGTTCCAGATCTCAGGGTGTTTCTTCGGAGGGAACGCGGCTACGGCTGCCGACCCCATGGGCTATGCGGGTGCGGTGAGAGCGGAGTCCGGCGCCTCCAGCACGATTGCGGACTGCGTTTTCGTGGGGAACAGCGCCCGCCGAGGGGGGGCCATCCGTACCTCGAAGGGGGCCAGCCCAACCATCACCCGGTGCAAGTTCAGCGGCAACCATGCCTCGGGAGCCGGAGGTGCCATCACCAACGGCACCACCTCGCCAATCCTCTTGAGTTGCACCTTCGCCGGCAATGAGAGCCCCTTGGGAGGCGCGGTCGCGAACTGGCTGACGGATGGGAGTATCCTGGGCTGTACGCTGGTCGGCAACGTCGCGGCGAAGAGCGGCGGTGCGATCTCCACCTATGACAACCGCCTCGCGGTGGTGAACTGCACCCTGGTGGCGAACTCGACCAGTCTCGGCGGCGGACTCTACTCCTCTCGCAACGGCTCCATAGCCCTGCTCAACTCTATCCTCTGGGGCAACCGGGCGAGCTCGGCGGGATCCCAGGCCTACTATGACGAGGTGACGGGTGGGGCTTCGGGCGGCGAGTTCGTATCCTGTCTGATCCAGGGGGCATGGAACGGCGCTGAAGTGCAGTGCCTGGGAGCGTCACGGGTCACGAACGGCGGCGGGAACCTTGACGCCGACCCGGCCTTTGTGGGGGTGGTGGCCAGCGGTGGTTGGACGGCGATCGGGACCTACTCGGTCGACACCGGGATGACGGGGTTGACCTGCAGCGGGGCTGCCTGGCGGCAGGACGCCTTCGCGGGGTGCTTCCTGAACCCCGACACCAGCCAGTACCTGCAATACTGCGTCGTCGGCAACACCGCCGATACGGTCACGATTCTGGGCGACTGCACCACCTTCACCGTCGTGGGCGACACCTTCCAAGTCAACGACTACCGTCTGCGGCCAGCCTCGCCCTGTATCGACGCCGGGTTGGGCGACGCGAACACGCCGGCCACGGATCTCCTCGGCAACGCGCGTCATGACGATCCTGGCACGCCCAACACTGGAACCGGCACGCCGGCCCATGTGGACCTCGGCGCCTACGAGTTCCAGGGCACGACGCCAGCGGCACCCTGAGCGTCCGTTCCGGGGAGGCGCCGAAGACCCCCCTGGCAGCGCTCGCGGCCGGCCCCACTCGGCGAAGGCGACGAAACCCAGGCCGAACACTCGCCCACCAGCAGGCACGCCCCGACGCCTCCGCCTGCCTCCATCTTTTTTCTCCCAGTCCCCATAAGATACTGGCTTTCCCAACGGATATAGGGCGTACGCTCGGGAACGGCGAGGCGCCATCGACTGGGTATCGGGGCGAGTGCATCTCAACGATGGGCGCCTGGATGATACTGGGGTCACCTGGAAGAGATGGACCATGGTTCATGACAGCGTCCACAGTGACGAGGGTGAGCCGGTTGACACTCCGGCTGCGTTCCTGCACATGCGGGCAATGGCGAAGCGTTACCTGCATGACCCGGGCACCTTTCTGAAGAGAGCTGCCCTCGACATGACACTGACCGACCAAAGTCCGGGGCGCCTAGCCTTGATGGAGGCCGGATTCCGCCAGATCGTCGAGTGGCGGGGCTTCAGTCCAGACAAGCCGTTCCGCGGGCTGAGCGTCGATGGCTTCTACGCGATGCTGCAGGCCCTGGACTTCCGGGTGGTCAGGCAGACGGCGCAACCGGTAGATCCCTGTTTCTTCGTCGATGCTACGGACGTCGAGCACGAGAGTCTCGGTCTTGACGTCACACTCTACAATTTGGCGTCAGGGGCGTGCGCGTCTGAGGTGAGGGGAGCGCCACCGCCTGCCGGTCTTGGTGGTGCAGGTTCTCCGGATAGGGCAGCGCAAAGGCTTGGTCTAGCAGGCACGCATGTGCCGGGCCAAGCAGATACGTAAGTCCCGAGTGACGCACACGCAGGAGGTTGTCAACCATGGGATGGAAAGACCTGTTGAAGGATGCTGGATCCTCAATGCTGAAGGAAGCCAAGGAGAAATGCAACCAGTTGAATGAGTTGTCTCACGAGGTCACGGATCTGAAAGAGCGCTACTCTGGCTATCCAGACGCCGAGCTCGCTGACATGGTTGTCTCAGCACACAGACGAGGTGACAGGATGAACCCGGCCGCACTCGCGGCTCACCGGGTACTTACGGATAGGCACGGATCCGATGGAGTCAGGGAGATCCTGAGGAGCAGGATGTCGTGAAGCAGCCCCTGACAGCCACTCTTCTCGGCTGTGTCGAACGGAGCACTTCGCAGGCTCCTTCTGACGGTGCTGATTAGCGAAGCTCGGGCCTTCAATCCCCAACCGCGGCCACTGCCGTGGGCTCGTGTTGGCGGCAGAAGTGTTTCTGGTACAATGTTATAACAGAGAATGTTGAGTGCCAATATGGGTCTCTTCGATTCACTGCTCAAAGGCTTTGCCTCCTCAACCGGCTACAAACCGGGAGGAAATCCGTATTCGTGTGGGAGGCCGTTCAGGTACTATCCCATTGAGGGATCAGGTAGTGAACCTCCCCATGAACCAGGGGAGTACAGGATAAACGGCAGTGCGGGATACATCGGTGAAACGAGTGATCTGCACCGTCGAATGATGGATCACATCCGTTCAGGGAAGATACAGAGCGGCGACTATTTCGAGTACAAGGTAGCCGCCGAGTCCTCAACCTGTGAAGACAGAAGAAACCATGAAGCCGAAGCGATCGAGAAGCACGAGCCTGAGATGAACAAGCGTAGGGGTGGTGGTGGACGACCACCCAAAACTGAGTGATCCTGAACGTGCTCCCGCAGGTGTGACAGCGCCGCGGGTGGGTCATATAGGGTCCTGGCCTCCTACCCCAACGGGGTTGCGTCTTAGCACCATGACCCAACCCCGTTGGGATAGACTGGGTTTACTGCCTTGATCACGAGCCTTTAGGCGGGTTCAATGGGGGGGGGCGAAACCGGCTAAAGCCTCGACTACGTACGCATCGCGTCGCAGGCTAGAAGTCTCATCCCGGTAGGTCCGGCCTCGAAGCCGGGGGCTGGGCTGAACCCTTAGCCCTGTTTTCCTCTCCACGTCCCCCTCGCCCTCTCCTCCCGTCGCCGTTTCCCCGTTTACCCGTCTCGCCGTTTCCTGAACCCTAGGACCTGAGTAGTCACCATCCAGACTCCTAACGTCTTCGCGGCGACTCTGGCCGAAAGCGTGGGCGACGAGAACCCGGGACAGTATATACTAGGGACCCCGAGGCGATACGGGCGTGACCCGCGAGCGGGCGCAAGTCAGCTCCGTAGGGGTTTGCTTGTATGAGACTTGCAGCAACCTCGTA
>CAIZKT010000340.1:0-1511 GCA_903933565.1 uncultured Victivallales bacterium
CCAGTTCAACGCGCTGCTGACCTCCCAGCCTGCGTTCACCTGGAGCGCCCAAGGCCTATCGATCAACGCCTCCGGCCAGGCCACGGCCGATGGCGATGCGGGCGCGTCGTACACGGTGCTTGCCACTGCAGGCAGCATCTTCGGCTCCGCCATCCTTCAGATCAACAGCGTCCCCACGCCGTCCGCACCCATCATCACCCCCGCCGGTGGCACGCTCAGCCAGCCGCAGACGGTGACCATTTCCGGTGCGGTTCTTACGCCACTCTCCGTAACCCCCGGCTGGCGCACGGGCGTCAAGTATCCGGGTACCGGCTACGAGAGCGTCGAAGCGCTTTCGTACGATGGCCAAACCGTGGCGGCCGTACGCGGTCGTGCTTCCGCCCGCAGCCGCTGGATGTTCCCCGGCGCCAGTATGTCGCCGGATGCCGGCCTGTTCCCGTTCTATATCTGGTCGCTGGCCGATCTCTCCGGCACCTACTTCCCCGCGCTCTTTGCTGGCGTCACGGAGCACACCGCCTGGGATGGCAATAATTACGACTTCTGGTACGCCGAGACCGGCAACCGCGTCTTTATGCTCATGACGCAGCATTGGAGCGGCACAGGTGGCGATATCTCCCTCTGGAGCTGCGCCGCCGGGCTGACGCAGGGCGCGACACCCTCCCAGAACCTGGCCAACTTCGGCCGTATCCCCATCAGCACCTTCGCCGGCCAAGCCACCCGCTTTGAGTTTGCCGGCGATAAGGTCCGCCTCGTGGTCGGCCCGACCCCGCTCGTCAGCGCCACCACCGATGCCGCTGGCTGGGTCACCTACACCGGCACGAACGGCAGCGGCCGCGTCACCGCCCCGCTCGGCGCCACGCGCTTCTGGCTCACGCTGGCCGGTGGCGATCCGGTCGGCTCCCGCGAAATGATCATCTCCGATAAGCCAAAGACCACCACCCGCTTCACCTTTGACGGTTCGCCAGTCACCGCGGCCTCCCTCGCCGTGACCAACGCCCTCACGCTGACCCACGACGCCACCCTGCGCGCCCGGGTCTACAGCGCCGCCGCCTACCGCTCCCCGGAGACCGTGGCCGTCTTCACCTCCAACATCCCGCTGCTCCCAGCCGAGTCGTTGGTCTCTCCGGCCTACATCTCGATCCCACACGCCACGCTCGATGGATCCCCCGCGCAAGTCAGCCTCGACGGCCCCAGCGGCAACATGACCGGTCTCTCCATCGGCGACTTCCGCTACCTCTTCCGCTACCCGCTGCTGCCGGACGCCCCCACGCCGCTGACCCTGCATCGCAACGGCCTGGCTGACCTCAGCGGCAACGTCCTCTGGCGCGCCCTGGAAATCGGCTCCTCCCCCGACACCCAGATCCACCTCGGCGATACCGTCATCCTCTCCGCCGGCAACACCACCCCCGGCGAACTGGTCATCCAGGTCACCGACGCCACCGGCGCCGTCGTGGCCGCACAGAGCACCCTGAACCCTGAACCCTGCACCCTCCCGCTCCTCCCCGACCGCG